>DATFOT010000419.1:0-13725 GCA_035265265.1 Aestuariivirgaceae bacterium
ACGCCCCGAACAAGGATGCCGCCTACGCTTTCATCGACTTCCTGGAGACACCGGCGGTCAATGCGAAGGAAGTGGAAGCCCATGGCTATCCCTCCACCGACAGCCGCGTGACACCGCTGCTACCGGATGCGATTAGGAACAATCCCATCCTCTATCCGGCAGCGGAGCTTCTGACCAATCTGGAGTTCGGCGCCGCGGTGACGCTGACCGATCCGGCGCGGGCCGAGCTCTTCGCCCGCTTCAAGGCGGCTTAGGGATAAGCATCTGTGGGCGGCCCGTCGCGAAGATGGGCCGCCGACACTAGGGTGGAGCGGGTTGTGGCAGCCGACAGATCGAGACTGGTAACGGCGGTGCTGGTTGCGCCTGCCGCCGCCATGTTCCTCTTTCTGCTGGTGCTGCCGCTCGTGGTGGTGCTGGTGTTCAGCTTCGGCGAACGGGCGGAGGCGGGCGGCTACGCTCCGGCCTTCACCTTCGAGAATTACCTGAATCTCGGCGCGCGCACGAAAGCCTTCGTCAACACGCTGGTGCTTGCACCCCTCGGCACGCTCATAACGGCGATCATCGCCTATCCGATGGCCTATTTCCTTGCAGTGAAATGCCCGCCGCAATGGCGCACGACGCTGCTGATCCTGGTCATCGTGCCCTTTTGGACGAGTCAAATATTGCGCTATTACGCCTGGATCTTGATCCTCGGCTCGAAGGGGATTCCGGCGTATCTCGCCGCGCTAGGCCTCGAGGGCGTGCGGATCATCAACACGCCGTGGTCGGTGCTCATCGGGGCGGTGTACGGCTTCCTGCCGCTGATGGTGTTGCCGATTTATGTGAGCCTCGAACGCCTCGACCGAAGGCTCCTCGAGGCAGCCGAAGATCTCGGCGCATCGCCCATGCGGACGTTCCTCCAGGTTACGCTGCCGCTGTCGCTGCCGGGCGTTGCTACCGGCTCGATGCTGGCGTTCATCCTGCTCATGGGCGAATTTATTCTTCCCGCCTTCCTCGGGGGAGGCAAGGTGTTCTTCATCGGCAATGCGCTGGTCGATCTGTTCCTGCAATCGCGCAATTGGCCGTTCGGGGCCGCCGTGGCCATGGCGCTGGTGATGATCATGTTCGTGACAGTCTTTCTCTATATGCGTTTCGTTCTACGCAAGAGCGGCGTGCGGAACGTGGCAATGGCCTGAAAGATGCGAATTTACGCCGCGCTCATCTATCTGTTCCTGTATTTCCCGATCGGCCTCATTGTGTTCTTCAGCTTCAATGCCGGGCGCTATGCAATGGATTGGCAGGGCTTCTCGATGCAATGGTACCTGGCAGCCTGGAACAACCCGTTCGTGATGCAATCGCTCAAGACCAGCCTCATCACCGCAGGAAGCACCGCAGTCATCTCGGTGATTATCGGCACGGCCGCGGCTCTCGGCATCGAGCGTATTCGCAATGCGGCGACCCGGCAGATATTCGACGGGCTGATCTATCTGGCCATCATCGTGCCGAGCATCGTCATCGGCATCTCCACGCTTATCGCCTGCGTCAGCGTGTTCAACCTCCTCAATCCGGTACTGGCAGCGATTTTCGGAGGAGAGCGCCCGCCAAGACTGCAACTTGGGATCTGGACCATCATCGCCTCTCATGTGCTGTTCAATCTGGCCGTCGTCGTGCTGGTGGTGAGGGCGAGGCTGGCCACGCTCGACAAGAACCTCGTGGAAGCTGCCCAGGATCTCTACGCCACCCCGCTTGGGGTTTTCCGGCAGGTGCTGCTGCCGCTGCTCCTGCCATCGATTATTGCGGGCGGGCTGCTTGCCTTTACTTTCAGCCTCGAGGACTACATCATTACCTCCTTCGTCGCCGGCCCGTATTCCACCTTGCCGATCTACATGTTCGCCTCGATCCGCCGCGGCATCACGCCGGAGATAAATGCTATCGGCACGGTGATACTCTTTTCTTCATTTACGCTGCTGATCCTCGCCCAATGGCTCATGAGGCGAAGAGAGGTAGTGACCGTCCCTGCAAAGGCACCGGCATGATGACGGTTCGCCCAGAAGCCTATCAGGACGAACTCATTGCGCTCCGGCGCGATCTGCACGCTCATCCTGAGCTTGCCTTCGAGGAAAACCGAACGAGCGACATCGTCGCGCATCTTCTGGAAACATGGGGATACCGCGTGCACCGCGGCCTTGGGGGCACCGGCGTCGTTGGAACTCTGGCCAATGGCGCCGGCCGAAGGTCCATCGGATTGCGCGCTGATATGGATGCGTTGCCGATCGAGGAGACTACGGGTGCTGAGCATGCCAGCCGGGTGCCGGGCAAAATGCATGCCTGCGGACATGACGGCCACACAACGATGCTGCTCGGCGCAGCACGCCATCTTGCTGAAACGAGGCGGTTCGACGGCGTCGTGCATGTCATTTTCCAGCCAGCGGAGGAGGATATCGGCGGGGCACAGCGCATGATCGAGCAGGGGCTGTTCGAGCTTTTCCCCTGTGACACAGTGTTCGCCATGCACAATATGCCGGGTGTCGAGGTCGGCGGTTTTCTGTTCCGCAAAGGGCCGATCATGGCATCGATCGACATTGCGCAGGTCACCGTGCTCGGCAAAGGTGGTCATGGCGGCATGCCGCATCTGACCAGGGATCCGATCATTGCGGCCTCCGGCATCGTCGTGGCGCTGCAATCCATCGTCGCCCGGAACGTCGAACCGGGAGAACAAGCGGTGATCACGGTCGGAGCAATCAATGCCGGCACCACCGCCACAATCGTCCCTTCCGCCGCTCGGCTGCAGATCGGCATCAGGACATGCTCGGCAGGCACGCGGGACCTTCTTGAAAAGCGAATCCGGGAACTCGCGACCTGCCAGGCTGCAAGCTTCGGCTGCACGGCGGAGGTCGAATATGAGCGTGGTTATCCCTGTACGGTGAACAGTGACGAGGAGCATGATTTCGCCCGATCGACGGCGATGCTGGTAAGCGAGGAAAAGAACATCGCCGATCTCGAGAAGCCCTTCATGCTCGCGGAAGATTTCGCCTACATGCTGCAACAGCGGCCGGGATGTTATTTCTTCATGGGCAATGGCAGCACGGCCTCGCTGCACGACAGCCGCTATGATTTCAACGATACAGCCATCCTACCCGGCGTCCGCTATTGGGTCGCGTTGGCCGAGCGCTATCTCTCCAGCTGACTTTCCAGCTGCTGGCGGACAAGCTCCAGCGCCTTGGCAACAGCGGCGAGGCGTATGGCGGAGCGGCTCCGGTTGCCGAGTTCCAGTTTTGATAGGCTCGGCACTCCGCCGCGGCGAATGCACGCCAGGAAGACGAGGCCGACTGGCTTTTCTGCGGTGCCGCCGCCCGGCCCAGCAATGCCGGTGATGCTGACCGCAATGGAAGCATTCGACCGTTCAAGCGCGCCGGCGGCCATAGCGCGCGCAGTCTCCTCGCTAACGGCACCATGACGTGCGAGCGTTTCGCGGCCGACGCCGAGCAATTCGCTCTTGGCCTCATTGGAATAAGGAACGAAGCCTCGCTCGAAGGCATGAGATGAGCCGGGCATTTCGGTCATAAGAGCTGCCAGCAAACCGCCAGTGCAGCTTTCGGCAGTCGCGAGGTTGGCCCCGCGCGCGCGCAGCAGGCACACGAGATCCTCTGCGGCCGCAATCAGCTGTTCGGGAAAGCTCACGGGAGCCTCACCGTGGCAGTAGCAAATGCTGCCAGGCCCTCGCCGCGGCCGATAAAGCCCAAGGCTTCGTTCGTCGTCGCCTTGATCCCCACGCGATCGGGCGAGAGTTTCAGGATTTCCGACAGATTTGCACGCATGGTCGGAATATGGGGCGCGATGCGCGGGGCCTCGCAAATAATGGTGATATCGGTATTTGCGATGAACCCGCCGCGCTTTTCTATGAGGCCGGCAGCATGGCGCAGGAAGATGGCGGAAGCGGCATTCTTCCACTGCATTTCGCTCGGCGGAAAATGGGTACCGATATCACTCTCGCCGATACTGCCCAACAGGGCGTCGGTGAGCGCATGCATAGGCGCATCGGCATCTGAATGGCCGGCAAGTCGCGCGTGATGGGGAATGGCAATGCCGCAGAGGACGACCCGGTCACCGGGCTCATAGGCATGCACGTCGTACCCCTGGCCGACGCGAATGTCCGGGCAGTGCTGAAGTCGGTCGCGCGTGAGGCGCTGCTCGGCGGCGCGCAAATCGTCGGAGGTCGTCACTTTGACGTTCGCCGGCTCGCCCTCGACCACGGCGACCGCAATGCCGGCCCATTCGGCCACGGCTGCGTCGTCGGTGAAATGCGCGAGCCCGGCAGCGGCAGCGCGGCTATGGGCCTCGCATATCGAGCCATAGCGAAAGCCCTGCGGCGTCTGCGCAGACCATAGACCTTCCCGATCCACCGTGCCGGCAATCAGGCCTGCAGGTGCGCGCTTCAGCGTTTCGGTGACCGGCATGGCAGGGATTGCTCCCTGATGGCGCTCGAGTCCGGCAAGCACCTTGTCAATCAGAGAAGCGGAAACGAAGGGGCGCGCAGCATCGTGGATGAGTACATGGCGCGGCGGCGTTCCGGCCAAGGATTCCAGCCCGAGGCGACCGGATTCCTGGCGCGTTGCACCGCCTATGACCGGTGTCGTGTCCAGATCAGAAGCGACCGCCTTGAAACGGGCTTCGTCACCTGCAGCAATAACGACCCGCACGGCGTCGACTTTCGGGTGGCGGCAAAAGGCCTCGAGCGTATGGCGCAGCAGAGGCTTACCAGCGATCAGCTGATATTGCTTGGCAAGGGCGCTCCCGGCCCGGGAACCGGAGCCAGCGGCGAGTATGAGTGCTGTGTTGGTCATGGTCGGGTCTCGCTGGAAGCATAAACTGCGCTAGGCGGCTAGCGCACTATATGCAGATTGCCAAGCCTGCCGGCTTCTCCTATTCTTGCCCGAAAGCTAGGCATTGAAGGGCTCTGCATAATTTATGGGCATTTGTATCGGGCCTGTGCTGACGCGCAACCGGATTTTCCTGGCTCCCATGTCAGGCGTAACCGACGAGCCATTCCGTGTTCTGGCCAACCGGCTTGGGGCCGGGCTCGTGGTCAGCGAAATGGTCGCGAGTGAGCAACTGGTGCGCGCCAGGCCAGACATGCTGAGGCGAGTAAAAGGGGCCGGAGCCCTAAGACCGTTCGTCATCCAGCTTGCCGGCCGGGAGGACCGCTGGATGAGCGAAGGCGCCAGACTGGCCCAGGATCTCGGGGCCGATATCATTGACATCAACATGGGTTGTCCGGCGCGCGAAGTGACCGGAGGGCTCTCGGGTTCTGCCCTGATGCGCGATCTCGATCACGCGCGACGGCTGATCGATGCCACCATCGGGGCCTCGAAGGTGCCGGTTACCCTGAAAATGCGGCTCGGCTGGGACGAGGCCCAGAAGAATGCTCCAGAGCTTGCCAGAGCCGCGGAGGCTTCCGGCGTCGCGCTCGTGACGGTACACGGGCGAACACGATGTCAGTTCTATAAAGGCAAGGCCGACTGGACGGCCATTCGCCGCGTCCGGGAAGCGATCACGATCCCCCTCATCGCCAATGGCGATCTCGACTCGCTCGCCGAAGCACGGCAAATGCTCGATCAATCGGGTGCGGATGGGCTGATGATGGGGCGCGGCGCTTATGGGCGGCCATGGGCGCCAGGAGTGCTCGCAGAGGCGCTTGATGCCGGTACCGGAATTGCGATGCCGTCGATGGCGGAGCAGCGGACGATCGTGCTCGGCCATTTCGAGGCGATGCTCTTGCATTATGGCAGGGAGCTCGGTGGCCGGGTCGCGCGCAAACACCTTGGCTGGTATGTTGAGGATTTGAAACAGCGAGGCATTCTGAATGCGGGGCAAGCGCAGGCCTGGCGAACCCAGATCGTCAGCCAGACCCGTGCTGAAGACGTGCGGGAGAAGATTCACACGCTCTATGATGCTCTTAGCGATGCTCGCCTGGAGACAGCGGCATGACACCCATGCCTCTATCGCAAATGCCGCTGGAGCCCTTCGATAAACATGCCGCGCTCCTGGAATCGCTGCCCGATCCGCTGCTGGCGATCGACGGGGCAGATCGGATCATTTACGCGAATGCCGGCGCGGAGGAATTCTTCAAAGCGAGCACGTCGGTGCTGCGGCGGCTGAAGATCGAAGAAATAATACCGGCAACGAGCCCGGTGCACGATGTTATTCGCCGAACCCGCCAGGGCCTGCAATCGTTCAACGAATATGGCGTCTATGCCGGAACGCCACGGACGGGGGGCGAGCGGCTCGTCGATGTGCAGACGGCGAACGTTCACGATCTACCGGGTGTCGTTCTTCTGACCATCCACGCGCGCTCGGTTGCGCAGAAGCTCGACCAGCAATTCAGCCAGCGTACCGGCATCAGGGCGGTGAAGGGCCTTGCCGCGACACTTGCGCATGAGATCAAGAATCCGCTGTCGGGCATCCGCGGCGCAGCCCAGCTGCTCGAACCGACGCTCGGCACCGATGACCGCGAACTCGCGCAGCTGATCCAATCGGAAGCCGACCGTATCCGGGACCTTCTCGATGAGGTGGACGTGTTTTCCGACGACCGGCCATTGCGGCGGCGGCCCGTCAACATACATGAGGTCCTCGAGCATGTGAAACAGGTAGCACGCGTCGGCTTCGCCAAGGATGTGCGCATCGCAGAGAACTACGATCCCTCGCTTCCTTTCGTCGCCGGCGACAGAGGACAGCTGATCCAGCTCTTCCTGAACCTGGTGAAAAATGCGGCGGAAGCCGTGCGGGAGGTAAAGAACGGCGCGGAAATCGTTCTGGCTACTGCTTTCAGGCCCGGCGTGAGGCTCGCATTGGACAGCGAGGAGCAGCCGGTAGCGCTGCCGCTCGAAGTGACCGTGCAGGACAACGGCCCGGGAATTGCGCCTGGGCTCAAGCCTTATTTGTTCGACCCTTTCGTTACCACCAAATCGAATGGCAAAGGGCTGGGCCTGGCGGTGGTCGCGAAAATCGTTCGCGACCATGGGGGCATCATCGAATGCAACAGCCGCAGCCGGATAACCGTTTTCCGCATTCTGCTGCCGATGGATCCGGTCCGCAGTCAAGAGGATGAGGCGTAATGGACGAGACCACCCCGAAGACGATCCTCGTCGCAGACGATGATGCGGCGATCAGAACCGTCGTGACGCAAGCGCTCAGCCGTGCCGGCTATGACGTGCGCGCCACCGGAACGGCTTCAAGCTTATGGCACTGGGTGTCGAACGGCGACGGCGATCTGGTCATTACCGATGTGGTGCTGCCCGACGAGGATGCCTTTCAGGTTCTCCCCCGCATGAAGAAGATCAGGCCACGGCTGCCGATCGTGGTGATGAGCGCCAAAAACACCATCGTTACCGCGATCACGGCGGCGGAGCTCGGGGCTTTCGATTATCTGCCGAAACCCTTCGATCTGAACGAGCTCATCTCGATTGCCGGCCGCGCGCTCCAGGACACAAAACGCCAGCAGCCCGGGGTGAAGGAGAGCAGCGAGCAGTCCGAAAATCTGCCGCTCATCGGCCGTTCCGGCGCAATGCAGGATATCTACCGGGTGATCGCCAGGCTCACGCAAAGCGATCTGACGGTTCTCATCACCGGCGAGTCAGGAAGCGGCAAGGAGCTTGTCGCACGCGTGCTGCACGATTTCGGCAGACGGCGAAAAGGGCCGTTCATCGCCGTGAACATGGCAGCAATTCCGCGCGAGCTCATCGAGTCGGAACTGTTCGGGCACGAGAAGGGCGCCTTTACCGGCGCAATCAACCGGCAGAGCGGGCGATTCGAGCAGGCGCAGGGCGGAACGCTGTTTCTGGATGAGATCGGCGACATGCCCATGGAGGCGCAGACACGGCTGCTGCGGGTTCTGCAGCAGGGCGAGTTCATGCCAGTCGGAGGGCGGAGCACGATCAAGACAAATGTGCGCATAATCGCCGCCACGCATCGCGACCTGCGGATACTGATTCAGCAAGGACAGTTTCGCGAGGATTTGTTCTTCCGGCTGAATGTCGTGCCGGTGCGCATACCGCCTTTGCGCGAGCGGGCAGAGGATATCGGAGATCTGGTGCGGCACTTCCTGGTTCAGGCCGCAAAGGAAGGCTTGCCGGCGCAGCAATTCTCGCGCGGCTCCCTCGATGCCCTCATGCGATATCGCTGGCCAGGCAATGTCCGGGAGTTGCAGAATCTGGTGCGCCGGCTTGCGGTGTTGCAGGCCGACGAGGTCATCACGGCCACGATGGTCGAACAGGAACTCTCCGGGCCGGTGGAGGCACCGGGCGCTGCGGGGAGCGACCGCAATCAGCATTCAATCGAGCAGTTCATGGAGCGCCATCTAGCGCGCTATTTCGCCGAGTTCGGCAATGGGCTGCCGCCCGACGGCTTGCATGAACGAATTCTGCGCGAGGTGGAAATTCCGCTCTTGAATGCCGCGCTGGCGGCCACCAATGGAAATCAATTGCGCGCTGCGGATCTTCTTGGCATTAACAGAAATACGCTGCGCAGCAAGATAAGGAATTACGGGCTAAAAATAACCCGTAGTCCAATATCTGCCCGCTAGCTGTAGCAATTCCGCCACAAAACTGTTGATTCTGAGCAACAAGACGTAGATGATTCGGTGTCCGTGGGGCGGACGATATCGGGGATGCGGGGTTTCAGCGGTGGTAATGACTGTTACGGAAGGAACTGCCATGGCAAGCTCTCAGCCATCGCTTTCCGTCCGCAATGAGCATCCGTTCACAGCGATCGCTTCTGCGGTCATCGTCATCCTGTCGATCGTCTGCGGGCTCGCGACTTATCTCATCCTAACCGGTCTCGCCCCGATTAAGCCGAATCGCGAGCTGATCGGCGCGCTGATGGCGGCGAACCTGCTCCTCGTCTCGCTCATGGCGGGAATGATCGGCTGGCAGATCTGGAAGCTGCTCCGCGACCGGCAGCGCGGTATCGCCGGAGCAGGGCTGCATATCAGAATTGTCGGGCTCTTCAGCCTCATCGCTGCACTTCCTGCCATCATCGTTGCACTCTTCGCCACGGTGACCCTGAGCAGGGGCCTAGACACATGGTTCTCCGACCGGACACGCTCGGTCGTCGACAGTTCGGTCGCGGTGGCGCAGTCCTACATCCGGGAGACGAGCGAGCGGATACGAGACGACGTGGTATCGATCTCGAACGATCTCAACCAGCACCGGGAAATGTTCGAGAAGGACAGTTCCGGCTTCGTGAAGCGTGTCGCCACCCATGCAGCGCTCAGGGGCCTTTCGGCGGTCTATGTCATGGACCGGGCACGGAAATACCTCGATGTAAGCGTCACTGCAAACAGCAAGGTTCACTTCAAGCCACCCAAGGAAGAGGCGTTCGAGAAGGCCGAGGGCGGGGAACTGGTGATCCTGCCGCCCGCAGAGGATAATTTTATCCGTGCGCTGATGAAGCTTACCGCCTACGACGGGCGTTACCTTTATATCGCCCGCGATGTCGATACCCAGGTGCTGAGACAGCTCGAGAAGGCACGGGCGAGCAAGCTCGAGTTCGACCAGATGCTTAACCAACGCCAGGGCGTGCAGCTGACGTTCGCGTTGGTCTATGCGGGAGTGGCGTTGATCTTTCTTCTGTCGGCGATCTGGCTGGGGTTGTGGTTCGCCGACAGGCTGGTCGAGCCGATCATCAACTTGGTGAACGCATCCCGCAAGGTTTCGCAAGGCGATCTCGATGCGAAAGTGCCGACGCGCGGCGGACCGGGCGATCTCGCAACGCTCGGCCGCACCTTCAATCAAATGACCGACCAGCTCAAGTCGCAACATGATGCGCTGATGAATGTGAACCATCAGCTCGATGAGCGGCGTCGGTTCACGGAAGCCATGCTGGCCGGCGTGAGTGCGGGCGTGATCGGCGTCGACCCGTCCGGCCGGATCGATCTCGTCAACCGTTCGGCGATACAGCTGCTGCAAAAACCCGCCGATCAGCTTATCGGCAAATTCATCGCAGATGCCATCGTGCCGTTCGCTTCGTTTGTGGAACAGGCCTCGCACAAGCCTTCCGGAATGGCCGAGGGGCAGCTCGGGATAAAGGCCGGCATGGACGAGCGCAGTCTTTTCGTGCGCGTGACCACGGAAAAGTCAGATCAGGCGCAGCACGGCTTCGTGGTGACGTTCGACGACATCACCGAGCTCGTGTCGGCCCAGCGCAACTCCGCCTGGGCGGACATTGCGCGAAGGATCGCTCATGAGATCAAGAACCCGCTGACGCCGATCCAGCTTTCGGCGGAGCGGCTCAAACGGAAATACACCAAGGAGATCCAGACCGACCCGCAGATCTTCGAGCAGTGCACAAATACCATTATCAGGCAGGTGGGCGATATCGGGCGGATGGTGGATGAATTCTCGTCGTTCGCTCGCATGCCGAGCGCAGTGCTGGAGACGCAAGATCTCGCGCAAGTGGTGAAGGAGGCGACCATACTCCAGCGCGTCAGCGCCAGCGACCTCACGATCGATGTCGAGATTCCCGACCATTCGATCATGCTTTCGATCGATCGGCGCCTCGTGTCGCAAGCGGTTACCAATCTGGTGAAGAATGCCCGCGAGGCGATCGAGACACGGCAGAAAGACGAGCCGGGGGCGACAGGGGTGATCAAGGTCGAGATCGAGGAGAGCCCTACCCAGGTTTGCGTGAACGTGACCGACAATGGCGTGGGCCTGCCGGTGGAGAACCGGCACAGGCTTACCGAACCCTATATGACGACGCGCGAGAAGGGCACCGGTCTGGGCCTCGCGATCGTAAAAAGGATCATGGAAGAGCATGGAGGCCGGCTCATTCTCCATGACGCACCGATCAACGGTGGAGAGCAGCAGGGAGCGCAAGTGCGGCTGATCTTCAACCGGGAAATCGCAGTAGCGGAATTATCGCAGCTGGCGGGCAAATAGGCGGGACGGCTAATCATATGAGTGGCGTCATGGCAGCGGACATTCTTATCGTCGATGATGAAGCAGACATACGGGAACTGATTGCCGGCATACTTGAGGACGAGGGCTATCAAGCAAGACTGGCACATAACAGCGATGCAGCTCTCGCTGCCATTGAGGAACGGCGACCATCGCTGGTGATCCTCGATATTTGGCTGCAGGGATCGCGGCTCGACGGGCTCGACCTCCTTAACGTTATCAAGGAGAAGCTGCCGGATCTGCAGGTGATCATCATTTCCGGACACGGCAATATCGAGACGGCGGTGTCGGCAATCAAGCGCGGTGCCTATGATTATATCGAGAAACCATTCAAGGCCGACCGGCTGATCCTGGTTATTGGCCGGGCGCTCGAGGCCTTCCGGCTGAAACGCGAGAATGAAGAGCTTCGGGGCAGGGCAGGGGCCGATACGGAGCTCATGGGCAGCTCGGTGGTGATGCGGCAATTCCGGCAGGCGCTCAAGAAGGTGGCGCCGGCGAACAGCCGGGTGCTCATCTCCGGCGCTCCGGGTGCCGGCAAGGAGCTCACAGCACGCGCGATTCACGCCTGGTCGCAGCGCATGAATGGGCCCTTCGTCATTCTCCCGGCCGCCAGCATGGCACCGGAGAGGATGGAAGAGGAACTTTTCGGCACGGAAGATCCCCAAGGGGGACGACTGCGCGTCGGCGCCCTTGAGGAGGCGCATGGCGGCACGCTGTACATCGACGAGATCGCAGACATGCCACTGGAGACACAGGGCAAGGTGCTGCGGGTTCTAGTCGATCAGACCTTCCAGCGGGTCGGCGGCGCGAAACGCGTGAAGGTGGATGTCCGGGTTCTTTCGTCGACGAGCCGCGACCTGGAGAGCCTCATCAGGCAGGGGACTTTCCGGGAAGATCTCTACCATCGTCTTGCGGTCGTTCCGGTGCGGGTGCCGGCGCTTGGCGAGCGCCGCGAAGATATTCCCGAACTCATCGAGTATTTCGCCAAGCTCTATTCGCTTCAGTCTGGACAGGCCGTCCGGCGCTTTGCCGATGATGCCACTGCCATTTTGCAGACCCAGGAATGGCCCGGCAATGTTCGGCAGCTTCGCAACAATGTCGAGCGGCTGATGATCATGTCGGCCGGCGAACCGCAGCAGGAGATCACGGCGGTGATGCTCACGGGAAATGGCGCGGGCAATGTGTCGGTGGGTCTCGGCGGCGCCGGCAGCGAGCAGCTCATGGCACTGTCGCTCCGCGAAGCGCGGGAAATATTCGAGCGCGATTATCTCGCCGCGCAGCTTTCGCGCTTCGGCGGCAATATCTCCAAGACATCATCTTTCGTCGGCATGGAGCGCTCGGCTTTGCATCGCAAGATCAAGCTTCTTGGACTGGGCGAGGCCAGCCGCGTGGAAGAACATTGAGTCGTAAATCGGAAGTCTGGCTGAAAATTTACTTGTGAAACTCAATCAAAGATAAGTATTGGCATGCACGTTGTAATAGAGAATTGCGATTAGTTGTAATTTAGAGTTGTATTAACCGAATTCCGTCAAAATCTTCTTCGTGGTTCGTAACGAGGGGGATTCCATGGTTCGTCGTGGATTTGGCTGCCGCGCGCCGGCAGCAGTTTCGTCAGTCGAAGATTCGAACAATGTTGGAGCACCTTGCCGGACGAAGTTTGCTCGGCTGCTTCTCACCACGGCAGTCGTCAGCGTAGGCCTTAGTCTAGCGCCATTCGATGCCGCGGCGGTGACGGGATGCACCGGCACGACGATAATTACTTGCACGTCGAGCGGCAATAATTATGCGACCGGCATTCCCTACACCACCAACACTCTCGATCTTACCCTGATCGTACAGGGTAGCGTGATCGTGACGTCGACCGCGGCCGGGGTTAAGATCGGCAACAGCGATACCGACAATGATATCATCATCGACCTCTATAGCGGCGCGCTGATCACCACC
The DNA here is from genome assembly GCA_035265265.1 of Aestuariivirgaceae bacterium. Lineage (GTDB taxonomy): Bacteria > Pseudomonadota > Alphaproteobacteria > Rhizobiales > Aestuariivirgaceae > DATBLQ01. The sequence continues at coordinate 12,879 of DATFOT010000419.1, forward strand.
ACTGGCGCCAGCATTAGCGGTGTCCGTGTTGACGATGCAGCGAGCGTTTACCTCAACTCCTCCGCCCAGATCACCACTTCGGGTAGCGATGCCGAGGGGATCTTCATCGACGACACGCTGGGCAATGTCACGGTAATCACAGCCGGTGACATCACCACAAACGGCGTGAAATCGCGTGGCATTTTGGTTTCGGACGCCCTGGGCAATGTTACGATCACTTCGTCCAGCGACATAACCACGAAATCCAATGTCTCGTCCTCTTACAGTACCGGCATTTGGGTCGGCGACTCTGGCAATGTCTCCGTGACATCGACAGGAGACATTGAGACCTATGGCGATCGATCACGCGGCATCCTTGTAACCGACTCGGGGAATGTTACGGTCAATTCCTCGGGCGACATCACCACCCGTTACAACAGCAATAATAATGCTGGCATTCTGATATCGAGAAATAACAGCGTTGACGTAACAGCCGGCGGCACCATCACCACCGCCGGTTCTCCAGGTATAGAAATCGGCGATACTTATGGTAATGTCAGTGTCGCCCTCACGGGCGATATGGTTGCGGGCACCAGCTTTACAAGCTTACCAACCACCATCTCGAATGCCAGCGGTATTCAGATAGGCGAAAGTACTGGTGCTGTCGATGTCTATCTCTCCCAAGACAGCAGCATCACGACTTATGGAGCGAGCGCCCATGGTGTTTACGTCCTCGACACAGATGGCAATGTCACGGTGACAACGGCCGGCGATATCACCACCGACGGTAAGTCATCGCGTGGCATCTTCGTTAACGGTGGAGCCGACGTAACGATCACCTCGTCGGGAGATATCACAACCACGGCAA
>DATFOT010000420.1:0-2159 GCA_035265265.1 Aestuariivirgaceae bacterium
ACCCGAAATGACGAAAGATGATCGTGATCGCGCCCAGGCGCGCGCCGACAAGGTGGCAAGGGCGGCCCAGGACGCGCGATCCGGCAAGGCCGAACGCGACGCCACCGCCAAGTCCGTGCTCGACAATATGGCGAAGCTGAAGGCGTTGCGGCTCGCACGCGAGGCAGCCGAGCCGCCGCGCGCCCCCGCCGCGAAGGCCGCAAAGAAGGCTCCTGCCGCCGGCACCAAGCGGTCGAACGAGAAGCCGGTGGCCCTGTCCGACTGGCTGGCGAACCAGCAGAACGGCGGACGGCGAACCTGAGAGGACTCTTGCAGCTATCTCGTCATGCCCGGGCGAAACGCGTCTTCGCGCTTCCGGTCTGGCCGTGACAAAAAAATAAAGTCGGATATCCGCAGCGTTACGCCGGCCCCGGCCAATCGATCATCGAACGCGTCTTGTTCTCCGCATCGTAGACCTGCACCTGAAGCATCTGAAACCGGTTCTTCAGGGCCATGCCCGCCTCTTCGGCGGCCTCGACCGTGTCGTGATGCGATTTGAAATGACCGTCCACCACCAGCGAATAACCGGTGGTCGGCGCCTTGTCAGCGCGGATGATTTTGCGCGGCTGCGGTTCTTCCGCCGCAGGGCGGGGCTTCTTCATGCTGGCTCCGTGTGAAGGCCCTTTTGGACTGAACGCCGCAAAAAGGGCAGGAAAGTTCTTGTGGTCAGCGCTAACATGCCAACCCAACGCGATCAGATTGAGATCATGCCGATACTCCGAATCGGCATGCAGCGCAAACGCCGATTGATCCGGCAAAAAAAGGCATCACATGGGCGGAACCGGCAGGAAGAACGAACCTCCAAAACCGGCGGACGACAAACCGAAGAAGCCGGAGCGTATTCCGGTCGAGGATGACGACAACGAGGACGGCGACATCGCCACGCCGAAGCGCGACCGCGACGGCAACGACGATGAGCCGCTGTGAAGCGGGTACTTCGTAGGGTAGGCAAAGCGCAAGCGTGCCCACCGCTCACTGCCAGACCTCATCCTGAGGAGCCGCGCAGCGGCGTCTCGAAGGATGAATGGCACCAGCGGGGCCTCATGGTTCGAGACGGCGCTACGCGCCTCCTCACCATGAGGGTTTATGGCTACTGCCCCTCGTCAAAGCCTTCCCCCTCGATCATCCGAATGCTCTTCAAATCCAGCAGATGCGCGCCAAATCCGCCACGTGCGAGTTTGATCGCTGACTGCGGCGAAGCCAGCAGCAATGCCACCGTCATCGCCAATGGCACCGCGCTGATCCAGTCGCATCGCACCGGCGTGAGTTCCTCGGTGCTGCCGGCATAAGGCCCGCTGTTCGCAAACAGGCGCACACATTCCCTGGCAATATCGCGTCGCGTCCCGCCGCGCGCGCCACATCCGAGCAGCGCCTGCATCCCCAGATGCGTGAGCACGCCCTCGCGTCCCTCGGGCAACGCTGCCGGCGTCTCGCCCAGCGAGATCAGAAGCAGCAGCCCGACCAGATCGAGCCCCGCGCGATAGGCGTTCATCGGCTCGACCAGGCGCGGATTGCAATCGATCAGCAAAGGCACGCCACCGTCATCGGGTATGATATAGTCGATCGACAGCGCGCCGTGCCAATCGAGCGCCTGTCCGACCTTTTCGAGATGCGCGCGCACGACCGGCCGCTTCACGCTCTGCTTGATCGCCTCGCCGCCGCCAACTCCCGCGGCAACCTGCCGATAGGCATGAAAGCCGATCATCTGGCCGCGGCAAAATACCGACTGCGCCTTCTCGGTCGTGCCCGCGATAAGGTCCTGCATCAGGACTTCATCGGCGAATGCGGTGCCGCCGAGATCGTGCAGCGCGCCTTCGAGATCCCTGGCATTGCGTATGAACCAGATGCCGCGGCTCGCGGTGCCGATCGACGTCTTGACGACGGCGGGAAACCGGACGGCTTCACGCAATTGCTGCGCCGACGTCACGATCCGCGTCGGCGGCTGCGGCAATCCCAACCGATCGAGCAGCCGGCTGAACCCGGCCTTGCTGTGCGCGGTGCGATAATTCGCAAAGCCCGGCAGCGCGAGACCAGCGCGGCCTTCGATGCGCTGCTTCGCCCGGGCAAACAAAAATCCCTGCTCATGCGTCGGCAGCAGCACGTCGAACCTCCCGTCGGCC
>DATFOT010000421.1:0-3849 GCA_035265265.1 Aestuariivirgaceae bacterium
CAGCATCGGGTTGCGGGCATCGCCGCGCCAATAGGCGCCCGCCACTTTCATCAGCTTGAAGGCGCTGCCGATCTTGCCCGTCGAGGTCATATGCGGCCCGCGGCAGAGATCGATCCACTCTCCCTGGGCGTAGAAGTTGATCTGGTCGCCCTCCGGGATGGCGTCGACCAGTTCGACTTTGAACATCTCTCCCTTGTTGCGGAAGAACTCTTTCGCCTCACCGCGGTCCATCACCCGCTTGGTGAACGGCTTGTCGCGCTGGATGATTTCGCGCATTTTTTTTTCGATGGGCGGAAAGTCTTCCGGCGTGAACGGCTGGTTGCGATAAAAGTCGTAGTAAAATCCGTTCTCGATAACCGGCCCGATGGTAACCTGAGTGCCGGGAAAGAGCTCCTGCACCGCCTCGGCCAGAACATGGGCGCAATCATGCCTGATGAGTTCCAGCGCTTCCGGATCGTCGCGCGTGATCAGCCTGATCGCGGCGTCCTTCTCGATCGGATCGTTCAGATCGCGCAGGCGCCCGTCGAGCGCCATCGCCACGGCTTTTTTTTCCAACGATTTTGCGATGCTTGCGGCAACCGCGCGCCCCGTGGTTCCGGCCTCAAAGTGCCGCTGCGCGCCATCGGGGAATGTCAGCGTAATCATTGTTCTCCTGCTCACTCCTGCTGACCCTGCAGGTAAGCTTAGCGGTCGGTGGGTGCGGCTTGTGCCTGCTCATCGCCGATGCGTCAAGGCTGGCCCCCTCACCTTTTATTAACCATCACCATTCATGATTGAGATCATGATTTCGATGCAATCTTTGAGGGAATCCCCGATGTTGAAGCTTTGTACATCCTTGCTCGCCGCTGCCAGCCTTGTCGTCTCGGTGAATGCCGCTTATTCGGCGGATTTCGCGGTTCCGACACCTGATTTGCGGCCGGCGAATTATGATTGGTCGGGTTTCCACCTCGGCGGTTGGCTGGGCGCCATGTGCCTCGACACGGCCTATATTCCCGAGGCGAGCGACGATCCCGAACTCGCCGGCTGCCGCCTGGCAGGCGGCGCTCTCGGCGGCTACAGCTACCAATTCGGCAGCAATTTTGTCGTGGGCCTCGAGGGCGATTTCGGCTGGGGCGGAAATATTGCCGAGAACTCTCTCGATGAAGTCAGCTTCTCCCTCGACAACGCGGCCACTCTGCGCGCCAGGCTCGGCTGGGCCTTCGACGACACCCTCATCTATGCAACCGGCGGCGCCGCATGGGCGGAGGGGACATTGTCGGGCGTGTTCGGCGGCATGGATGGGGAAGACACGCGCTGGCATAGGGGCTGGACCGCGGGAGTTGGCATGGAGCATGCCATGTCGGACAGCTTCCGCTTCCGTCTCGAATATCTCTACGCAACGCTTGACGATAAGGAATATGAGGTGACCTGCGGCTGCACGATCGACGCCGGCTTGGATAATCTCCATATAGCGCGCGCCGCCGTGATTTGGGCCTTCGGCGGCCGTGGCAACAGCGCCTCTGTCGCCTATTGAGGCGGATGAGACGTCGTGGCCGGGCTTGACCCGGCCATCTACCTTCCCGGCCGCTTCATTCTCCCCAGCCGCCAATACGCGCCCAAGGCAAGGGGAGAACGCGGCACATTGTTGGGCACCGGGTCGAATCCCGACGTGCCCCAGGGATGGCACCGCATCACCCGGAAAAATCCGAGCAGAAACCCGGCCCATGCCCCGTGCCGGCCGATAGCCTCCATGGCGTAGTTCGAGCAGCTCGGCAGATGCCGGCAGCGTCGGCCCAAAAAGAACGCGAATGTCAGCTGGTAAAACCGGATGGCGCCAAGCAGCAGCGCCTCAGCCGGCTTGCGCCTTGATGCCGCCTGTGGGAGTTTGCCCGCGCTGTCCTTGTCCTTCTTCATCAGCCGCTCATATATGACCAAATCCGCGAGCCCCAATATTCTCTTCATCGTGGCCGACCAGCTGTCTGCTCCATTTTTGCCCGCTTATGGCCACCGGCTCGTCAAAACGCCCCATATCGATGCGCTTGCCTCGCGCGGGATCGTTTTCGAGAACGCCTATTCGCCGAGCCCGCTGTGTGCTCCCGCACGGGCCGCGCTGATGAGCGGCCTGTTGCCGTCGAACAGCGGCGTTTATGACAATGCCGCGGAATTCGCGTCCGCAATACCGACCTTCGCCCATTACCTGAGGCTTCAGGGCTATCGTACCTGCTTGAGCGGCAAAATGCATTTCGTCGGGCCCGATCAGCTCCATGGATTCGAGGAAAGGCTCACCACCGATATTTATCCCGCTGATTTCGGCTGGACCCCGGACTGGTCGAAGCCGCAAAAACGTATCGACTGGTGGTACCACAATATGATCTCCGTCAAGCAGGCGGGCATTGCCGAAATCACCAATCAGCTCGAATATGACGACGAGGTGGCGTTTCTCGCCGTGCGCAGAATTTTCGACCATGTCCGCTATGGCGAAGGCGCGCCATTCTGCCTCACCGTGTCCTTCACCCACCCGCACGATCCCTATGCCGCGCGCCAGGAATTCTGGAACCTCTACCGCGATGACGATATCGACATGCCGCGCGTGGCGCCCATTCCCTATGATGCGCTCGATCCGCACAGCCGCCGCCTCTATGATGTCTCCGCGATCGATGATTATGAGATCACCGAGGCCGATGTCCGCAGCTCCCGCCACGGTTATTATGCCAATATTTCCTATATCGACAGCCTCATCGGCCAATTGCTTGAGGCCCTCACGACATGCGGTTTTGCAGACAACACCATCATCGCGCTGAGTTCCGACCACGGCGATTTCCTCGGCGAGCGCGGCCTATGGTATAAAATGTCGTTCCTCGAACATTCTGCCCGCGTTCCGCTGATCATCTCCGGGCAGAATGATTTCGCCCCGCGCCGCGTGCGCCAGCCGGTCACGCTTGCCGATGTGCTGCCCACATTTTGCGATATCGCCACGGCCGGGGAAGCGGTTCTTGCGCGCCCGGTGGACGGCAGGAGCCTCTACCCTCTTCTCGTGGGCGGCGCGGAGGATCCGCAAGCAATTTGCTTCGGCGAATATCTCGCCGAAGGTGCCGCAGCACCGATCTACATGGCGCGGCGCGGCCGATGGAAACTCATCTACTCGCCCGCCGACCCTGACCAGCTTTTCGATCTCGAGCGCGACCCTGACGAGCTCGACAATCTCGCCATGAAGCCCGACCACGCGAAAATCGCGCAAGAGCTGCGAACCGAGATCACCACACGCTTCGACGTCGAGCATACGACACGAAAGGTCATGGAGAGCCAGAAGGCCAGGCACATGCTGTTCACCGCGCTGCGGCGCGGCAGCTATTTTCCCTGGGATTTTCAGCCGCTGCGCGATGCCTCGGAGCAATATACCCGCAACCACATGGATGTGACCGGGCGCGATATTCAGTCGCGTTTTCCCCAGGCGCCGGAAATTGGCAAAAAGGCTCAATAGGGCGTGCCGTCCCTGCGCGTCGTTTTAAGGGCGCCGCCAGCTTCTCTTGTCGCCTTCATGTCGATATCGGAATAGATGACCTGCTCTTCCGGCTGGCGGCTGCCGACTTCCACATAATTCGCCGTGCGCGTGCCGCGGTTGACAAGATGATGGCCGTTTTGGTCGCCTGCCTTGAACCCGGCGCACATGCCGGGCAAAAGCAGATGTGCGCCTTCATCGTCGATGAGCGTGATCTCGCCATCGATTACATACACGAACTCGTCTTCATTTTGATGCCAGTGCCGCAGCGACGACCAGCAGCCCGGCGGCAAAGTGGTCAAGTTCACGCCGAATTGCGTAAGCCCGAAAATATCCCCGAGCGCCCGCTTCTCGCGGGTTGCGCATCTTTG
>DATFOT010000422.1:0-7523 GCA_035265265.1 Aestuariivirgaceae bacterium
GGGACGCCGGCGATGAGAAGGCCGATGGCGTAGCCGATACTGATAAGGGTATAGCGGATGACCAGCGCATCCGCGGCGCCGAGTTCCACCGAAAGCGAGCGGATGAACGCCGGTGCGATGCCCCAGACCAGCATCGTAAACAGCATGGCATTGACTGGCTTGATGGGATTCATCGGGGCTCGAGCGGGTGAAGGCTCCTTGCACAGGAAATCGACCAGTGTCAAACGCGCGCAATAGAAATTCTCTTCCGCTGGCTTCCGCCTCCGGGTGAAGGAGAGGTGGGAGGCTGGCCCTCCTAGGTGCCTACTTCAAAGAGTAGGACTGGTGCCCACTTCCATTATCAGTCTCGTCATGCGCGGACTCGATCCGCGCATCTGCCGACTTGGCGCCATCACAGAGGCAGCGTCAGTTGGGCAGGGTCACAGTCTTGTTCTGTCGGTCATAAGGCGCGAAGCCTATTTTCTGATAAAGGGGCAGGGCAGCCGGGCTGTCGAGCGTGCAGGTTTCGACGATCACGCGAGCCGGAGCCCATGACCAGCAGAACACTACCGCTTCGTTGAGCAGCCATTTTCCGAGCCCGCGTCCGCGAAACTCAGGCGCAAGTCCGAAATATTTGAGCTCCACCTCGCCGGCCCTGCGATGGTCCACCTCGAAAAATCCGGCAGGCACGCCGCCGACATACAACACGTAAATATCGACCTCTTGCGACTGTATCTCAGCGGCAAGCTGATCGTCGGTCATGCCTCGCCGGTCGATCCAGTAAAATTCCCGGCCCACGATGTCGTAAAGATACCGGTAGAAGTGAACCGGCGGGTTTTCCGCTTTGAGCAGCATCAGCTTCAGATTGGCGGGCGGAGGCACATGATGACGCGGAACAGCGGTCATCTCCAGATAGGTCACCACGGTTTCCAAGATGTTCGGCGACTTTTTCTGCGTCACGTCTGGCGGCTCGCTTCGATCGGCAACTCGGCGTCGCTTCCCCATTCCGACCACGAACCGTCATAAACGGCATGATCATGGTAACCGGCAACGGTAAGGCCGAAGGACAGCACCGCCGCGGTCACGCCGGAACCGCAGTAGGCGATCACCGGCCGGTTTGGATCGATGCCGGCTTTGGCAAAGACGCTATCGATATCGTCGGCGGATTTAAGCGTGCCGTCCTCGCCCACGAGCTCCGAATAGGGAACGCTCTTGGCCCCTGGAATATGGCCTGATCTGACGCCGGGTCGCGGCTCGGGCTCGGTGCCGGCATATCGTCCGGCCGAGCGCGCGTCGACGAGCTGGTCCTGCCCGGAGCGGATAGCGCGCAGCACGCTGTTTCGGTCTTTGACCAGCACGCCTTGGTAGCGGGCAGTGAAATGCCGCTCCTGTCTGGGCGGCGGTTCACCATCCTCGATCGGCCGTCTCTCCATCTTCCATTTCGGAAACCCGCCCTCGAGAATGGCCACGTCTTCTTTCCCGAAAACGCGGAACATCCACCAAGCCCTCGCCGCCGAATAGAGGCCCAGCGTGTCGTAGATGATGATCTTCTTGCCGTCGCCGATGCCCATCTTGCGCATCCGCGAGGAGAATTTTTCAGCGCTCGGCAGCATGTGCGGATAAAGGCTCGACGTATCCGCGATCTCGTCGATGTCGAAAAACAGGGCACCGGGAATATGGGCAGACAGGAATTCCGCTTTGGCATCGCGTCCTGAAGTGGGCAGATGCCAGCTCGCATCGAGCACGGCAACGTCGGGCGCCGCAAGATGTTCTGCAAGCCAATCCGTCGATACCAGCCATTTCGACAACGCCATTATCCTTTTCTTCCGCTTCAGCCCAAGGTTATGCGAATGCGGCGGTTCTGCTTGCCTTTGCTTTCGAGTTTCCCGACCGACACATGGCCGATTTCGCCCGTCGATCGCACATGCGTTCCTCCGCACGGCTGCAGATCGATGGCACCGCTTTTGCCGATGCCAACGAGACGCACCTTGCCGGCCCCCCTCGGCGGCTTCACCGACATGGTGCGGACGAGATCGGGTTTGGCCAGAAGTTCCTCATCGTTTATCGAACTCGTGAACACGGGATGATCTTCCTGGATGAGCCGGTTGATCTCGCCCTGAAGCATGCCGCGGTCCACGGCACTCGGGTCTGGAATGTCGAAGTCCAGTCTTCCGCCGTCGGCGGCTATCTGCCCGCCCGTTACGGGAAATCGAACGAGAGCACAGAGGAGGTGAAGGGCGGTATGCACCCGCATGTGGGCATGCCTCATCTGCCAATCGAGCTCCAACTCGACGTTCTCGCCGGGCAGGAACGGTTCCTGCCCATCTGCCGGCACGTGCACGATCTCGGATTTATCTGCGCCATAGACGGCTGTTGCAATTGTGATCTTCCTGCCGCCGCCGGCGAGCGTCCCGCGATCGCCAGGCTGTCCGCCGGAGGTTGCGTAAAAGACCGTGCGATCGAGAATGACCCCGCCGCGGTCGTTCAGTGCGATGACTTTCGCATTGCACGAGCTGGCATAAGCGTCCTCGCGAAACAGCATCTCGGTCATGATACTTTCTCCGGATTCTCGAACACCGCCGGCAGGCGCATCCTCCCTGCCAGAAGCCAATCCGGCACCGGCAGGTTCTTCGACTTGAGGAATTCCGGATTGAACAGCTTCGACTGGTAGCGCGTGCCCAAATCGCACAGCATCGTGACTATGATCTTGCCGGGCCCGAGCTCCTTCGCCAGCCGAATGGCACCTGCGACATTGATGCCCGACGAGCCTCCAAGGCACAGGCCTTCCTCTTTCAACAGATCGAAAACGGCGGGAATGCCTTCGCTGTCCGGGATCTGATAAGCCGTGTCGATAACGGCGCCCTCGAGGTTCCTGGTCACCCGGCCCTGTCCGATACCCTCGGTAATGGATGATCCCTCCGCTTTCAGCTGCCCGGTCGTGTAGTAACTGTAGAGCGCCGCTCCCATCGGGTCGGCGAGGCCGATCATCACATTCTTGTTCTTGGCCTTGAGTCCGTCGCTGACGCCGCCGATCGTGCCTCCCGAACCGACCGAGCAGACGAACCCGTCGACCTTGCCGCTCGTTTGTGCCCAGATTTCCTCTGCCGTAGTCTCGATATGCGCCTGCCGGTTGGCGACATTGTCGAACTGATTGGCCCATACCGCCCCGCCCGGAAGCTCACGATTCAGCCGTTCGGCCAAGCGTGCGGAATATTTTACGTAATTGTTCGGATCCCTGTAAGGCACGGCGGGGACCTCGACGAGCTCGGCGCCATAGATTTTAAGCGTGTCCTTCTTCTCCTGCGACTGCGTATTGGGGATCACGATCACTGTGCTGAAATTCAGTGCATTCGCCACCATCGCCAAGCCGATGCCGGTGTTGCCGGCGGTTCCTTCGACGATGGTTCCCCCGGGGCCCAGTTTGCCCCGGGCAACCGCGTCCTCGATGATATAAAGCGCCGCCCGGTCCTTGACTGATTGGCCGGGATTCATGAACTCGGCTTTTCCCAGAATGGTGCAGCCGGTCAGTTCCGATGCTCTCTTCAGCTTGAGCAGGGGCGTGTTGCCGATGGCGGCGGTAACATCTCGCTTAATTTTCATTGCGCTCACCTGCGACCGCGGAAAAGCAGCACCAGGCCGGACCGTACTGGCACCGGCGAGCCCGATCAAGCCTCGGGTTCCCGCTGCCGACCCCTGCGCCTCTCGCAAGTATTCTGAGCGCTGGGTTAAGAAGATCGCTCGATTTTTAATAAGCCCCCCAATGCGCGGGAAATCAAAGAACAAGCTTGGAATTGCTACGCCCGCCGGGCTGGGTTACGCCTGATCTCATGGATAACAAGCATGCGGCAATTGAAAATATGACTGAAGGTCAGCAAGCGATATGGCGGCCGTCTTTGTCCGAAACGCCCCGCACCCTGCGCATCGTCCCGATCACCGGAGCCGACGCGGTCGAATGGACCATGGTCGCGGTACGCTGCGCTTCCGAGGGACATTCTTCCGGCTTCGGCGAAGGTGTCGAATACGGGATGAGAATGATCAAGGACGAATTGCTCCTCCCCATCGGCCGTGATCTGCCGGTCCGCGAGATCATTGGGTGCTTCAGCATGGCCACGGCGAATCGCCGCGCCACCAAGCTGTCGCGCATTCTGCATCTTGTGCACACCTATCCAGGCGCACCTCTGCTGCACAAAGGCCTCCGCTTCGTGACGGCGTCTCTTTGGTCGGGTTATGCGGCCTTGGGGCTGGAAGGCGAGGAGGGAAAGCTGCAGAGCGCCCAAATCGATGCTTCCGGTCAGGTCGTCTGGTCCGCCCTCGGCTGGAATGTTGCGTTCGAGTAATCGCCTCGGTCCGTTACGCTTGACGCCAGTTGTGGCGATTTCAGCACATTTTGGAAAAGTTTAGCCGCCGATCTTTTCTCGAATCAGCTGACGGCGCTTAGATCCGGCATGCGGAGAATCACCAGTTTCGCGGTCAATACCGCTCCACAAGCCAAGCTTGTGGGAGCCTGCGTCCTTGCGGGCCTGATCGGCGTGGGGATTGCCTTCTTGGCTGCCGTGCTCACGGGCCGAACTTCCGTTTCAGAAGCGGGCCTTGCGCTCGCCCATGTCGGGGTCGAGTTTGAAGCCGCGGCGCCTCCCTTGGTAAACTTCGCCCGGCGGCGCGATCGGCTTGATCATCCCCCGCACCGGGCGGCGAAAGCAGATTTCCTTGCCGACCTCGTCGACCCGCCGGATCACTCTCAGCGGCGGTTGAAGACAACGCCGGTGATGGCCGTTGTCGATGATGTGCCGAGACGAGTAGCCTCGTTCGCTCCAACCGAGGCACGCCTCCAAAGCGCCGCAGAAGACATCGGCACAGGTCCGGTTTCATTGATTGGCTCAGCTTTCGATGGTGCGATGTCGGACGGCACACGGCGAGCCTTGGACGCGCTCCCGGATCGGCAATCCCGGAATGTCGGGCGAACGGCAGCAGGGGCTGCGGGAAGTCTCTCGGGTGCTGCTGGCCGGGCAACCGGGGCTCTAGGTTTTTAGGTTCGGAGAAAATATGAGAAAACTGATCTGTGCTGCCGCGCTTGCCGCATGCCTCGCGATTCTGCCCGGTGCCGTCGCTGCAAGCGAGAAGCACATCACCGGTGCAGCCATTGGTGCCGGCATCGGCGCCATACTGGCTGGACCCCCCGGTGCAATCCTCGGCGGCGCGGTCGGTGCTTATGTGAAAGGACCGACTGTCACCAAGCACCGCTATTGCTGGACGGGAAAGAACGGACGCGACTATTGCAGATGGCGGTAGCCGTCTGACCCGGCGCATTAATCAGTATGGCGCCCCCCATCACCAGTTCTCCACAATTAGGTCTGAAGCGCCGCGTATCTTATGATTCGTTGAGCAGCCTTCTCCCAATCTCCCAGTAACAGACTTCATTAGCGTAGGTCAGGATGCGCCTCCCGGCGCATGATTGTTACGTCTCGCAACTCGGCGAGTTGTAGGACGAGGAAGTAGTGGCCTCTACTTGTCGGGGCGGCGGCCCTTCTTGCCCTGAGGCGCCGCCGCCTCGCTCCCCACTCGCCGGAGCGAGGGTTCTCGTTCCTTTGTCCGCCTGTGAGGCGTTTGTTCGAAACCTCTGAACGTGAGCATTGCGCGCGTGAGCGTCGGCAACAACCCCCCTTTTGGAAAAGCAAATGCTGTTATCTCTGACGACCCGACCTCCAACGCTGGGCGAGCTGGAGAAAAACGGCCGGCCGCTCGAGGTCGGCTGTTATCATTGCGGTATTGTCCATCGCATTCGGCCGTCTTGGACGGGGCTTCGGCCAACCCTCACGGCAGGCGAGGTTGCCGACAAGATCAGCTGCCCCGATTGCGGCAAATCCAACAACGGGCTCTATCACGTCCTGTACAGTAAACCGGCCGCGCGCTCATGAATGCATAAGGGAGAGCGGCATTAACTCGCCATCCGCAGCGAGGGACCCTGAGGGAGTTCGATCAAACAGCGCACATCGGTGTTGCTGATCTCAAGGCTGGTCCTTGCGCCGAGCGACGTGGGAAGGGCCTCTTCGATCAACGTGCGCCCGAATCCGCCGCGGCTCTGCGGTGTTGGCCGTGATTTGATTCCGGTCTCCACCCATTCGAGAACAAACCTCGGTTCATCGGAATCGGCAAGATGGCGCCAAGTGACGCTCAGCCGGCCTTCATCGCTCGCCAGCGACCCGTATTTGCGCGAATTCGTAACCAGCTCGTGGATGGCGAGCGCAAGAGTTTGCACCGCTGTATTGGGCAGCGCGATATTGGGGCCGTCCACCTTGACGCGTTTCTGCTCCACCTCGGCTCCCAACGCATCGAGCTCCATGTGCACGAGATTTCCCACGGTGACGGGATCTTGCTCCGTGCGGGCCAGGAGTCCCTGAACGCGTGAAAGCGCCGCGATCCGATCACCGAATTTCTGGCCGAACATCTCGAGGCTCTCGCTCGAGGCGATGGTTTGCTGCATGATGGAAGCAACGACGCCGAGCAGATTGCGCGTGCGGTGCTGCAGCTCGGCCACCAGAATTTTCTGCTCCTCCTGCAGCTGGCGCAATTCATGCACGTCGGACGAGGTGCCCACCCATTCCCGCACGGGTGTTCCGGTATCGGGGAGGGGCACGGCGCGCGTTTGGTGCCACCTGTATTCTCCGGTATTGGCTCGCCTGATCCGATGCTCCACGTAGTAATGTCCTGTCGTTTGAGCCAGATTCCACGCCTTTAGCGTTTCCGGTCGATCATCGGGATGCACCGCCTCCAGCCACCCATACCCTAAGCTGCTGGCTTCGATGAGACCCGTGTAGACTTCCCACTGCGGGCTACCCCACGTCCGTTCTCCGGTGGCGACCGAGCGAAAGACAAGCTGGGGTATGCTGACCGCCAGGGTCCGGAATCTTTGCTCGCTGTCGCGCAATGCCGCTTCGGCCTGCCGGCGCTGGCTCACGTCCTGGCCGATTTTCAAGGTACCCGTCACCTCGCCGCTGGCAGAGCGCAAAGCCCGCGTCCAGCCCTCGATGAATACCCGCGAACCATCCTTGTGCATGTGCCATCGCACATCAGGAGCAACGCCGGTTGTCCTCGCCAGCTGCAATTCCTTTTTGGGCTCCCCCTTGCCCCGATCCTCCGGCGTGAACAGAACGTCTATAGGGCGGCCGATGATCTCCTCCGGAGTCCAGCCAAAAACGGCGGCAGCACCAGGCGGCCAAGTGGTTATGATGCCCTTAAGATCGGTAATGAAGATCGCGTAGTCCAGCGCACCCTCGACGATGAGCCGGTACCGTTCCTCTGTCTCCTGAAGCAGATCCCGTGTGCTTTTGGCTCTCGGGGATGGTTTTTTTCTCAGCATTCATTTCCCTGCGCGTCAGACGGGACCGCCCAAGTGCTACGTTTCGCAGTACCGATGGTTCCATTCATGACGCCAGGCTTCCGGTGGCAAGCCGTGGGTGGTCATGCCCCTCTTTGGGTATCTTCGGGCCAGGTTCTATCCGCGGCGCCGTTCTCCGTTTCTCTGCGAGACTGGGTCTGTTCCTCTC
>DATFOT010000423.1:0-6120 GCA_035265265.1 Aestuariivirgaceae bacterium
TCGACTGCCGCCAGGATGGCTCGCCCTTGGGCGAGAAGGGCGGACGGGCCGGCTATCTGTTCAACGCGACGATCGCCGGCATCGAAGAGGCCGATGCAGTACTGCTGATCGGCACCAATCCCCGCCAGGAAGCTCCGGTGCTGAATACCAGGATCCGCAAAATCTGGCGCAATCGGGTGGTGCCGATCGGGCTGATCGGCGAAAGAACGGATCTGACCTATGCTTATCATTATCTGGGATCAGGGCCCGAAACCCTGGCCGAACTTGCCGGCGGCGCGGCTTCATTCGCCGAGACGCTGATGAAGGCGGAGCGGCCGCTCATCATATTGGGTTCGGGTGCCGTTGCGCGCCCGGACGGGGCAGCGATCCTAAACCTTGCCGTCAAAGCAGCGCTGAAAGCGGGGGCGGTCAAGCAGGATTGGAACGGTTTTTCAGTCCTGAACACGGCAGCTGCGCGGGTGGGAGGGCTCGATATCGGAGCGCTTCCCGGTCCCCAAGGGATGAACACGGATCAGATCCTCAACGGGTGCGGCAGCGGCGGCATCGATGTCGTATATCTCCTGGGAGCAGATGAGATCGACATGCGTCGTCTAGGCAAGGCCTTCGTCATTTACCAGGGCACCCATGGCGATGAAGGAGCCCACCGAGCAGATATCATCCTGCCGGGCTCGGCCTATACGGAGAAGTTCGGCACCTATGTGAATGTCGAGGGGCGGCCGCAAACGGCGCGCCGCGCGGTCTTCCCGCCGGGCGACGCGCGCGAGGATTGGGCCATCATAAGGGCGTTTTCGGAAGTGATCGGCAGGCCGCTGCCTTTCAACAATTTGCATGAGCTGCATCAGCGCCTTTACAAGGACGTGCCGCATCTGGAGCATATTGATGTCGTCAGGCCGGCGGATGCGTCGATGCTGCAGGACCTCGCGGCAGCGGAGGGGAAATGGAATGCGGCTGCGTTCATCAACCCGGTCAAGGATTTTTATCTTACAAACCCCATCGCGCGTTCCTCTACGACCATGGCATTGCTGAGCAAATTGCGGGGCGAACTCACCAGTCTCCAGGCAGCGGAGTAGCCGATGCTGGAGATCGTAACCACCGTTGCCCTGATCGTGGCCCAGAGCCTCGCGCTCCTGATATCGCTGCTCATTGTCCTGGCCTATCTGCTGCTCGCCGACCGCAAAGTGTGGGCCGCCGTGCAATTGCGGCGCGGACCCAATGTGGTCGGTCCATGGGGGCTGTTCCAATCTTTTGCCGACCTGCTTAAATTCGTGTTCAAAGAGGTGGTTATCCCGGACGGGGCGAACAAGGGCGTGTTCGTCATCGCTCCGCTGGTGACTTGCGTGCTGGCGCTCTCGGCCTGGGCCGTTATTCCGATCAGCGACGGCTGGTCGATCGCGGACATCAATGTGGGAATTCTCTATCTCTTCGCCATCTCCTCGCTCGGCGTCTATGGCGTGATCATGGGGGGCTGGGCGTCCAATTCGAAATATCCGTTCCTGTCGGCGCTGCGCTCCGCTGCGCAGATGGTGTCGTATGAGGTATCGATCGGCTTCGTGCTCATCACCGTTCTGTTGTGTGCCGGCTCGCTCAATCTCAGCGAGATCGTCATCGCACAGCAGAGGGGGCTTGCCGACTGGCTGGGAGTTCCGTGGCTCAGCGTGCTCAACTGGTACTGGCTGCCGCTGCTGCCGATGTTCGTCATATTCTTCATTTCGGCGCTGGCGGAGACCAATCGTCCGCCTTTCGACTTGGTGGAGGCGGAATCGGAACTCGTCGCCGGGTTCATGGTGGAGTATTCCTCCACCCCCTATCTGCTGTTCATGCTGGGCGAATATGTTGCGATCACAACGATGTGCGCGCTGACGGCCATCCTGTTTCTTGGCGGCTGGCTGCCGCCGATAGAGGTCGCGCCCTTTACCTGGATTCCGGGAATCGTGTGGTTCTTGCTGAAGCTGTTTTTCGTGTTCTTCATGTTCGCGCTGGTGAAAGCGGTCGTGCCGCGCTATCGCTACGACCAGCTGATGCGGCTCGGCTGGAAAGTTTTTCTTCCCTTTTCCCTGCTGTGGGTCGCACTGACCGCCGGCGTGCTCGTCGCATTCGGGTGGGCGCCATGACAATCGACCGCTTGATCGCCATCAGCCCGGTCAGCATCGTCATTGCCGTCGCGGCGCTGCTCGCCGGCATTATAGAAGTCATGCTGATAAACCAGACGATCTATCCGCTGATGCGACGCCGCCATGAACGCAAGAAGGTGACGGGGACGCAAGGCAGGGACCCTGCCATCCTCATGAACCTCATCCGGCTGCAGGGGCTGGTGGCACTGCCGGTCCTGGGATTTCTGTTCGGCGAGCATCTGTTCGGCAACTCGCTTCGCGACATGCTGAACTGAGTGCCGCAGGAGAATCGGACATGAGACTGACGAGAGCGGCACGCGCCTTGTTCCTGACCGAGTTCATCTGGGCGATCGGCCTCGCCATACGGTATTTTTTCTCCGCTAAGCCGACGATCAACTATCCCTTCGAGAAGAACCCGATTTCCCCGAGGTTTCGCGGCGAGCACGCGCTGCGGCGTTATCCCAACGGGGAAGAGCGCTGCATCGCCTGCAAGCTATGCGAGGCCATCTGTCCGGCACAGGCGATCACCATCGAAGCGGGCCCCCGCCGCAACGACGGCACGCGCCGCACGACGCGCTATGACATCGACATGGTGAAATGCATCTACTGCGGACTTTGCCAGGAGGCATGCCCGGTCGATGCGGTCGTCGAGGGCCCGAATTTCGAATTTGCGCGCGAGACGCGTGAAGAATTGCTCTACAACAAAGAAAAGCTTCTCGACAACGGCGACCGGTGGGAGCGCGAGCTGGCGCGGAATATCGCGCTCGATGCGCCCTATAGATAGGCCGGAGGACCAATTGATGGCAGCCACCGCGTTTTTCTTTTATGTGTTCGCTGCGATTGCGGTCGCCTCGGCCGTGATGGTCATCACCTCGCGGAACTCCGTGCATTCGGTGCTGTATCTCATCTTGTGCTTTTTCAACGGGGCAGGGCTGTTCATCCTTCTCGGGGCCGAATTCCTGGCGATGATCCTGGTGGTCGTCTATGTCGGCGCCGTCATGGTGCTCTTCCTGTTCGTGGTGATGATGCTCGACATCGACTTCGCGGAACTGCGCCAAGGCATGCTGAATTATCTGCCCGTCGGCGCCACGATAGGACTCATCTTGCTGGTAGAGCTCATTTTGGCGCTTGGCACCTGGGCTGTTTCGCCCGAGGCGGGGCGTGCTGCCGCCGCGCCCATCCCGCCCCTGGACGCTTTGAGCAACACCGAGGCTCTAGGGCGCATTCTCTATACGAAATACGTGTACTTCTTTCAGGCCGCCGGCATGGTGCTGCTGGTTGCGATGATTGGCGCCATCGTGTTGACGCTTCGCCACAAGGAGGGCGTAAAACGCCAGAACATTGCCGCTCAGATCGCGCGCGAGCCGGCAACAGCCATCGAAATTCGCAAGGTCCGGCCGGGACAAGGCATCTGAAGGGACAGTACTCATGATGATCGGCCTTGGCCACTATCTTACCCTGGCGGCAATCTTGTTCACCATCGGCATTTTCGGAATTTTCCTCAATCGTAAGAATGTGATCGTCATTCTGATGTCGATCGAACTCATCCTGCTGGCGGTAAACATCAATTTCGTGGCGTTCTCCGCCTTTCTCGGAGACCTGACGGGGCAGGTCTTCGCTCTCCTGGTGCTGACCGTCGCGGCCGGAGAAGCGGCTATCGGCCTTGCAATACTCGTCGTCTATTTCCGCAACCGCGGCTCGATCGCCGTCGAAGACATCAACCTGATGAAGGGCTGACGGTTCGCATGTACCAGCTGATCGTATTTCTGCCCCTGATCGGTGCGCTGCTGGCAGGGCTGTTCGGCACCGCGCTGCCGCGGGCGGCCCGCGAGAGCCTCAAGGTCGATATTGACGCGCATGACCGTTCGCCCGGGGCTGCATCGGCTCCGCATGAGGATGGCCATTTCCATCCACCGCAATGGCCGGGCGTTCTCACGTCCGGCTTACTGGTCGTCTCGATGGTTCTTTCCTGGGTGGTTTTTCTTTCCTCACTGCACGGTGCGGAGCCGGCCAAGATCGTGATCATGCCGTTTATCCATTCGGGCGAACTCGCGGCAGATTGGGCGCTTAGAATCGATTCCCTCACTCATGTCATGCTGGTGGTAGTGACGACGGTGTCGGCGCTCGTGCATATTTATTCCATCGGCTACATGAGCCATGACGCCTCGCAGCCGCGGTTCTTCGCGTATCTATCGCTCTTCACCTTTGCAATGCTCATGCTGGTGACGGCCGACAATCTGGTGCAGATGTTCTTCGGCTGGGAAGGGGTGGGGCTTGCCTCATATCTGCTGATCGGTTTCTGGTACGACCGCCCCTCGGCCAATGCTGCGGCGATAAAGGCGTTCATCGTCAACCGCGTCGGCGACTTCGGCTTTGCACTTGGCATTTTCGCCTGCTTCGCAATTTTCGGATCGGTCGATCTGGATACGATCTTCAATGCTGCGCCGGCGCAGGTGGGCAAGACCATGGAGTTCGCCGGCTTTCACAGTGATGTGATACTGACAATCTGCCTGTTGCTCTTTATGGGGGCGATGGGCAAGTCGGCCCAGGTGCCGCTCCATACATGGCTGCCCGACGCCATGGAGGGGCCGACCCCGGTTTCCGCCCTCATTCATGCTGCGACCATGGTAACGGCGGGCGTGTTTCTGGTGGCGCGCCTGTCGCCGCTTTACGAACTTTCCCCCGATGCGCAGATGGTCGTGGCCCTGGTGGGCGCGATAACGGCATTCTTCGCGGGGACGGTTGCACTCGTTCAAAACGACATCAAGCGAGTCATCGCGTACTCGACCTGTTCGCAGCTCGGCTACATGTTCGTGGCCATGGGCTTCGGCGCCTATGGGATCGGCATGTTCCATCTGTTCACGCATGCCTTCTTCAAGGCACTGTTGTTCCTGGCATCGGGCTCGGTGATCCACGCGCTGAACGGCGAACAAGACATGCGCCGCATGGGGGGGCTCGCCGGGCATCTGCGAGTCACCTGGATATTGATGATCATCGGAACGCTGGCGCTCACCGGCTTTCCGCTCACCGCGGGCTATTTCTCGAAAGACGCTGTCATCGAGGCTGCCTTCGCGCATCGCGGACCGGTGAGCGCGCTTTGCTTCTGGCTGCTTGTCGGCTCAGCCCTGCTGACGGCGTTCTACTCCTGGCGGCTTATCTTCATGACCTTCCATGGCAGGCCGCGGGCCAGCGCCGAGGTGATGGAACATGCTCATGAGTCGCCGGCGGTCATGCTGATCCCGCTGTATTTGCTGGCGGCAGGCTCGCTGTTCGCCGGCATGATGTTTGCCGATTATTTCATCGGTCACGAGGAAAGCTTGTTCTGGGGAACGTCGATCTACCGGGCGCCGGAGAACGAGATCGTTCAGCGGCTGCACGAAGTGCCGTTCAACGTCAAGGTTGCGCCCTTCATCATGCTGGTGATCGGGTTCATGATCGCCTATCTGTTCTACGTGCTGCGGCCGCGCATGCCGCAGCGGCTGGCCGAGACGAACCGGCCGATATACGACTTCCTGCTGAACAAATGGTATTTCGACGAACTGTATGATCTGATTTTCGTGCGCCCCGCTTTGCGGCTTGGGCGGCTGTTCTGGATCAGGGGCGATGGCTGGCTGATAGACGGGTTGGGGCCTGACGGCGTGTCGGCACGGGTGATCGACGTTACCCGCAGCGTGGTGCGACTCCAGTCCGGCTATGTCTATCATTATGCCTTCGCCATGCTCATCGGCGTCGCAGCGCTCATCACTTGGTATATGTTCGGAGGTGCACGCTGATGGCCAGCTGGCCGGTACTGTCGCTCGTCACCTTCCTGCCGATAATCGGCGCATTGTTCGTTCTCGTGGTGCGGGGGGAAGATCAGGTCGCCGTCCAGAACATGCGGTTCACAGCGCTGTTCACCACCTTGATCACATTCCTCATTTCATTGTCGCTATGGGTCGGCTTCGACCGCAGCCAAGCTGGATTTCAGTTTCTCGAGCTGCATTCGTGGCTCGGCGATTTCGCCACCTAT
>DATFOT010000424.1:0-6023 GCA_035265265.1 Aestuariivirgaceae bacterium
GGCATCGTCGCGGATCTTATGCACCTCTTCGGGTGAGATTTCCGGATCTGGATTGGCCATGGCGAATATGATCGGCTTCGGCGCCATGGATGCTACCATCTTCGGCGACAACGCACCCTTGACCGACAGGCCGAAGAAGACATCTGCTCCTTCCATCGCCTCGCCCAGTGTCCGAGCCTTCGTATCGGCCGCATGGGCGGATTTCCATTGGTTCATGCCCTCGGTTCGGCCTTTGTAGACCACGCCCTTTGAATCGCACAAAATGACGTTCTTACCCGGCACGCCGAGTGCTTTTACCAGCTCCACGCTGGCGATGGCTGCAGCGCCGGCGCCATTGCAGACCAGTCTGAAAGATTTCATGTCGCGGCCGGTGATTTCGAGGGCATTGATCAATCCGGCAGTCGCGATGATGGCGGTGCCGTGCTGGTCGTCGTGGAACACGGGTATTTCCATCATCTCCCGTAGCCGATGCTCGATGATAAAGCAGTCGGGTGCCTTGATGTCCTCAAGGTTTATGCCGCCGAAAGATGGGCCTAGAAATTTCACCGCGTTGATGAACTCATCGACGTCGCTCGTTCCCACTTCCAGGTCAATCGCATCAACATCGGCGAAACGTTTAAACAGCACCGCCTTTCCTTCCATGACCGGTTTCGAAGCCAGCGCGCCGAGGTCTCCGAGGCCCAGGATCGCCGTCCCGTTTGAAATCACCGCAACGAGGTTTCCCTTGGCCGTGTAATCGTAAGCGGTGTCGGGATCCTCGGCGATCCGCCGGACAGGCACCGCCACGCCCGGGCTGTAGGCAAGCGAGAGATCGCGCTGCGTAGCCATCGGTTTGGTCGGAGTGATTTCAATCTTCCCCGGCTTGCCCTGTTGGTGGAATTGCAGCGCCTCCAAATCCGTGAACGTCGGCCGCGCCGCAACCTTCTTCTCAGAAACCATGCAATCTGGATCTCACATGTCTATTGAATGCCCCAGCAAGCCTAGAGCATGGCCCGCGAAAGTGTAAGCACTTTGGCGAAAGGCCATGCGTACCATTTGGAACGGCCCGCCAAAGTGTAAGCACTTTGCGGCAAGAGGCCAGCCCAAGCGGCGGCTTCAAAAACAGTGTAACCGGGCCGCCGGATGGACTAGAACTGCCGCCAAACGTGCTGGTAATGAAATGGCGCAGGACGCACATCCAGAACAGCTTTCATCGCGTCGTGAGCAAACGTTGCTTCCCCGGCGGTCCGGTGCTTCGACGCCCATGATGTCGCAATATCTGGAGCTCAAGGCCGCGAATCCTGGCGTCTTGCTGTTCTATCACATGGGGGACTTCTACGAATTGTTCTTTGAAGATGCCGAGATCGCCTCCCGCGCCCTCGGCATAACCCTCACCAGGCGCGGCAAGCACAATGGTGAGGACGTTCCGATGTGTGGCGTCCCCCTTCGGTCGGCGGATGAATATCTTCAAAAGCTGATCCGACTGGGTCATCGCGTGGCCGTATGCGAGCAGGCCGAAAACCCGAGCGAGGCGCGAAAGCGGGGCGCAAAAGCGCTGCTCCGGCGCGAAATCGTTCGCCTCGTTACCCCCGGCACGATTACCGATGATACGCTTCTTGAGCCCTCCCGTCATAACTACCTCTTGGCGATCGGCCATGACCGAGCTGCGGACCAGTTGGCTCTGGCCTGGGCCGATATATCGACAGGGGAATTTTTCATCGGCGGCTGTGAACATTGTAACGCCATGAGCGAAATCGCCAGAATTGATCCCCGCGAGCTGCTGCTCCCGGAGCCGCTGCTGTCTGACTCCGCCTTCGGCCCCGCAATTCGCCAATTGAACACGGGCATCACGCCTGTGCCCTCATCTAAATTCGACAACATAGGCGGTGAGCTGCGTCTGGCTGCTTATTTCAAGGTGGCGACCCTCGATGGCTTCGGCAGCTTTAGCCCGGGCCAGCTCGGTGTAGCCGGTGCCCTGCTCGACTATGTCGTGCTGACTCAGGTCGGCAAGGTGCCGCGCCTGATGCCACCCCGCCGCAGCCTGCCGTCTCATGTGATGCTGATCGATGCTGCCACCCGCAGCAGTCTCGAACTGGCGAAGAGGCTGGATGGCGGCCGCGCCGGAAGCCTGCTGGACATTATTGACGAGACCCTGACCGGCGCGGGTGCGCGGCTGCTTGCTCAGCGTTTGTCGGGTCCTCTTACCGATGCGAAGGCGATCAACCATCGCCTTGATGCCGTCGCTTACCTGGTCGAAGCCGGTGATCTGCGCAAGAAGCTGCGCAGGCAATTGTCGCTTGTTCCAGAAATCAGCCGGGCTCTGGGGCGCCTTTCTCTCGAACGGGGTGGCCCCCGTGACCTCGCCGCTATCGCGACCGGTGTTCAAATCGCAGCCGAGATTGCCACCTGGCCCTTGGCCGAATCAGCTCTCGATGCCATTCCCGCAGAAATTGCCGATGCCCGCGATGCTTTATCGGACCCTCTCTTAACGGAGCTTGGCGCGGCGATCACTGCTGCCTTGGCCGGCGACCTGCCGCTGCTCGCCAGGGAAGGCAACTTCATCAGGTCAGGCTACCGCCATGATCTCGACGAGGCGAGGAAACTCAGGGACGAAAGCCGCCGTGTCATCGCCGGCCTTCAGGCCGCTTACGCTGACAAGACTGGTATCAAGGCGCTTAAAATTCGCCATAACCATTTTCTCGGCCATTTCATCGAGATGAATCAGCACAATGGCGAAACTCTCCAGTCCGGTCCATGGAAGCATGAATTTATTCATCGGCAGACGATCGTCGGCGGCATGCGGTTCACCACCGTGGAACTGGCCGGCCTTGAACAGCACATCGCTGAGGCCGCCGAAAAGGCGCTGGCAATTGAAATGGAGGTGTTCATCTCGCTTCTCGCTCGCGTGAGAGAGGCGGCTGGCGCTGTATCCCGCGCAGCCGGCGCGATTGCCATGCTCGATGTAACGGCAGCTCTAGCCGAGCTCGCAGTTGCACGCTCCTACACGCGCCCTCTCGTCGACGACTCGCATGAATTCCACATCAGGGCAGGACGTCATCCGGTTGTGGAGAAAATTCTAAAGTCATCGGCGGCGGGCAGCTTCATATCCAATGATTGCAATTTGTCGCGGACCTCTCTCGACAGTCGGCATCTTTTGCTGCTGACAGGGCCCAACATGGCCGGCAAGTCCACCTATCTTCGCCAGAACGCCCTCGTCGCGATTCTCGCGCAGATGGGGTCCTTCGTTCCTGCCGCTGAGGCGCATCTGGGCACGATCGACAAGCTGTTTTCGAGGGTCGGCGCGGCCGACGACCTGGCCCGCGGACGCTCGACCTTCATGGTCGAGATGCTCGAGACGGCAGGCATTCTCAACCAGGCCACCCCCCGCTCTTTTGTCATTCTCGATGAAATTGGCCGCGGCACGTCGACCTTCGACGGACTGTCCATCGCCTGGGCAACGCTCGAGCATCTTCATGAGGTCAACATTTGTCGCTGCCTGTTCGCCACCCATTTTCACGAGCTTACCGCCCTCGCTTCCAAATTGAGGCATTTGGGAAATGCCAGCATGAAAGTGCGCGAGTGGCAGAACGAAATCATTTTCCTACATGAGGTTACTCAAGGCCCTGCCGATCGCTCCTATGGCATCCATGTGGCCCGCCGAGCCGGTTTGCCGGCAAGCGTCGTTGCCCGCGCGCAACAGATACTCGATCTCCTTGAAAGAAATGAGCGCACCGCCGGCAGGCGCGAGCTTGTCGATGATCTTCCGCTGTTTTCCGTATCTAGCCATAGCGAGCATGCAGCGGCGGAGCCGAGCCCCCTCGAACGGCGTTTAGCCGAGATCGCGCCGGATGAACTGACCCCGCGGGATGCGCTGGAACTCATTTATGAATTGCGCGCCATGATGAGAAAGCCATGACCCTCGAACTCGCCACAGGGGATCCCTCACTGAATGACGCATTTTCCGCTGTGCGTGTCGAGGTCGATGCACTTCTCGCCGCCGGCGGGCCGCAAGCGTCCATCCGCTCAGGCTTGTTGCTTATTCTTCGGCGTTATCTCAAGGAGCAGCGCGCCGAAGCCGAAGCGCGACTGAAGCAGCATGGGAAAGGCCTCGAATGCGCCACTTCTCTGTCTCTGCTTCAGGATAGAATGATCGATCTTCTCTACGATGTTGCCATTCGCCACTTCTACCAAGCGCGAAATCCCTCCACATCGGAACGGCTCGCCGTCGTTGCCGTGGGCGGCTTTGGGCGCGGCACTCTTGCTCCTGGCTCTGACATCGATCTGCTTTTTCTGCTCCCCTATAAGCAGACGGCCTGGGGCGAAAGCATCGCAGAGTTCATTCTCTACGTGCTGTGGGATCTCCGGCTCAAAGTAGGCCATGCCACCCGCAGCATCGATGACTGCATCAGGCTAGCGAGCAGCGACGATACGATTCTTACCGCTCTTCTGGAAAAGCGGTTTCTATGCGGCGATGCCCGGCTGTTCGACGAACTGGCGGCGCGCTTGCGCAAAGAAGTGGTCGCTGGGGGAGTGAAGGAATTCATAGCCGCCAAGCTCGCCGAGCGCGACGCCCGTCATCTGAAGGCCGGCCGGTCGCGCTATCTGATCGAGCCCGATGTCAAGGATGGCAAAGGTGGACTGCGCGATCTTCACACCCTGTTCTGGATCGCCCGTTACCTCTATGACAGCTCATCACCACTCGATCTCGTCGCCAAGAATGTATTTACCCGCAGCGATGCGGCCAAATTTTATCGCTGCGAGGATTTCCTTTGGGCTGTCCGCTGTCATTTGCACTTCATGACCGGCAATGGCACCGACCGTCTGAGCTTCGAACTTCAGGCGGAATTGGCCGAGCGGCTGGGCTACACGGCGCGCGGCGGCTTAAAGCATGTCGAGCGCTTCATGAAGCATTATTTTCTCATCGCCAAGGAAGTCGGTGATCTGACTCGCATCTTCTGCGCGGTACTCGAAGCTCGCGAGATGAAGAAATCTCCCGGCGTGGTCGAGTTCTGGCGCGGACTCACAGGCAGGAAGAAAGATCCCGTCCTCCCTGATGGTCATTTCCGCATCGACACCGGACGCATGAACGTCACTGACGAAACCATCTTCGCGGCCGAGCCCGTGAATATCCTGCGGCTCTTCTCATATGCCGACGAATATCATGCCGGTGTTCACCCTGACGCCTTGAAGCTCGTTCGGCGCTCGCTTTCTCTGGTCGGAAGCCGGTTGCGCGACGATCCCGAAGCCAATCGCCTGTTTCTGCGGCTGTTGACTGAAAGCCGCGATCCGGAGACGACCTTGCGGCGCTTGAGCGAATCGGGGGTCCTTGGCCGCTTAATCCCGGAATTCGGCCACATAATCGCGATGATGCAGTTCAATATGTATCATCACTATACCGTCGATGAGCACCTCATCCGCGCCGTCGGCATACTGTCGGATATCGAGCGGGGCACGCTGAAGGAAGACCACCCCGTCGCCAGCGACCTCATCCATGCCCTGGCCATGCGCCGTGCGCTCTACGTGGCCGCTCTTTTCCACGATATCGCCAAGGGAAGGGCCGAAGACCACTCTATAGCCGGCGAAAGGCTGGCACGAACCCTCTGTCCGCGCCTGGGCCTTGCTCCTGCCGAAACCGAGACAGTCGCTTGGCTTATTCGTCATCATCTGCTGATGAGCGAAACCGCGCAGATGCGCGACCTCAACGACTTCAAGACCATTCTGGACTTCGCGCGCATCGTCCAGAGTCCCGAACGGCTGAAACTGCTTCTTATCCTAACGGTCGTCGACATCCGGGCGGTTGGCCCAGGCGTGTGGAACGGGTGGAAGGGCCAGCTCCTGCGTACGCTCTATTGGGAAACCGAGCCTATCGTGTCGGGCGGTCACACCGCCGTCTCGCGCAACATCCGGGTTGCCGAGGCGCAGGCATCTTTTCTCCGCCATTTTCCCGGCTGGACCGACGCGCAGCGCCGCTCATATATCGCGCGTCACTACGACGCCTATTGGATCACCGCTGATGAGACGCACCAGGTCGCTCATGCCAAGCT
>DATFOT010000425.1:0-3920 GCA_035265265.1 Aestuariivirgaceae bacterium
AAGCAGATGACCGCTGCGTTCCAGGAGGCGGAAGGACGCCCGCCCAAAATCCTCATCGCCAAAATGGGACAGGATGGGCATGACCGCGGACAAAAAGTAATTGCTTCGGCCTTCAGCGATTTCGGCTACGAGGTGGTCATCGGGCCATTGTTTGCAACGCCCGAAGAAGCAGCGCGGCAGGCCGTTGCCGAAGGGGTGCATGTGATCGGCGTGTCATCGCTCACGGCCGGGCATCTCACTCATATTCCCGCCCTGAAGGAGGCGCTCGCCGCTGAGGGCGGAGAAGAGATCCTGATCGTGCTCGGCGGGGTCATCCCGCGCGAGGATCATGCGGTCCTGCAGCGGGCGGGGGTTGCCGCGATATTTCCGCCGGGCACGGCGGTGGCGGAGGCGGCCATCATCCTTCTCGAGGCGCTGAGCGAAAAGCTCGGCTACGCGCAGCCGCCGGCGGCGGAGTAGTTGTCAGGCGGCCGGCAATGGATCGGCCGCGGCTATCCGGCCCACGGTGAATTTGCGCCAGTTCCTGAGCTTCACCGCGGTGAATTGCCGAAGGCTCGCCTTTTCCTCAGGCGACCACACATCGATGCCGGCCAGCACGGCGGCAATCGCTATTTCGGAGGCGCGGCGGGCACCATCGTCGCATTTGAGCGCGATGCCGATGCCGGCGTGGGGAATTGCGGCGCAGAAGACGCCCTCGGCACCGGTCTTCACGAAGGCACGCGGCACCGATTTCATAAGCTCAGTGCAGAATCGGCCGCTGCCGGCGACCATGAAGGGGTTGGCACGCACCGCGGCGATGATGCGCTCAGCGGCGAGGCGGCGTTTCTCCGGCAAGGTCTCGCCGCTTGCCAGGCGCTGAAATCCCAAAGCGAGATTGCGCAGAGGGATTGCCCAGGTCGGCACCGAACAGCCATCGACGCCGCGCGGAAGCGAGGATGTGGCGACATCGCAGAGATCATCGAGAATGCGCGCCACGCTCTGCTGCACCGGGTGGTCGGAATCGATATAGTTGCGCGCAGCGGCATTGAGATTTTTTGCCATCGCCAGCATGCCGGCGTGCTTGCCGGAACAATTGTTGTGGATGGATGCCGGTTTTTCCGATGCCCTGATCAGGGCATGAAAGGCCGCCGTGTCCTGCGGCGGGTGGGCGCCGCATTCAAGGTCATCTTCGGAAAACCCCGCCTTGCGGAGGATCGCGCGTGCACTCGTCACATGCGCCTCTTCGCCATTGTGCGAGGAGCAGAGGAGAGCGATCTCCTCATCGCTCAATGCGAGGCTATCGGCGGCTCCGCTTTCGATGAGCGGCAGGGCCTGGAACGCCTTCACCGCCGAGCGCGGAAAGACCGGGCTGGCGATATCGCCCGCGGATGAAAGGAGTGTTCCCCTTGGCCCCATGACGGCATAGGCGCCATGGTGGCGGCTTTCGACAGAGCTGCCGCGATACACTTCGACAAGCACAGGATCGTACATTGATTCCCCCAGGTCCTGGAGGGTGCTGTAGCCAATGGCGGCCGGGGCGACAAGGGAACTCGGAGTCATTGCGGGACATTGTCTTAGACTCCGGCACAGGAGGTTTGTCATGGCTAGCGAACCCGAACAAGGATTGGACGTTTTGCGGGAAGAGGCCCTGGGATGCCGGGCCTGCCCCTTGTGGAAAGGACCCATACAGACGGTGTTCGGCGAAGGTCCAGCGCCTGCGGCGCTGATGTTCGTGGGCGAACAACCGGGCGACCGGGAGGACATCGAGGGCAGGCCGTTCGTCGGACCGGCGGGGCAGCTGTTCGACAGGGCGCTCAGCGCGGCGGGCCTCGCCAGAGGCGAGACCTATGTGACCAATGCGGTGAAGCATTTCAAATTCGAGCAGCGCGGCAAGCGGCGCCTGCACAAAAAGCCCAATGGCCCCGAGATCGAAGCATGTTTCCCCTGGCTCAAGCGGGAAGTGAAGCTGGTGCAGCCGCGGCTGATCGTGGCACTCGGGGCAACGGGCCTGCGCGCGCTCATGGGCAAGGCCGTGCCGGTGCTGGCCAACCGCGGCCAGACGCTGACCTCCGTGTTCGACCTTCCGACCTTCGTTACGGTTCATCCCTCGGCGCTCCTTCGGATTCCCGAGCCCGAGGACCGGCGCGAGGCCTTCGACGCGTTCGTGGGCGATCTGAAGAAGATCGGCCGGCTGGTGGTCAGGCTTCGAGACGCGGCGTGATATTGCAGGCGAGCGGTAAGGGGGAAATGCTATAGTGGCCCCCATGCTGTGGGCGGTTGAGATTCTGAAGCTCGAACAAGGCAAGCCGCCGGTCGTCATCAATCGGCTCGCGCATGCGGCGGAATCGATCGAGGAGGTCAAGGCCAGCATGCGGGCCATGCTCGACACGCCGGAGTGGCCTGACCAGGCCAATGGGTTCCGCATCATCGGGGCCGACGACGAGGAGCTGTTCTGCTGGCCGTAGGAGAGAGGTGCGCGTGAAAAAGACACATAGGGGCAGCTGCCATTGCGGCCAGGTGCGCTTCGAATGCGAGCTCGACCTCGCGCAGGGGACCAGCCGGTGCAATTGCTCGATCTGCTCAAAATCGCGATTCTGGAAAGCCATTGTGAAGAGCGATGCTTTCCGGCTGATCGAGGGTGCAACCGCGCTCAAGGAATATCAATTCGGCAGCCACAATATCCATCATTTCTTCTGCGGGCACTGCGGAGTGAAGACCTTCGGCCGAGGGCGCCTCGAAGAGCTCGGCGAGTTCTACGCAGTGAACGTCACCTGCCTCGACGAGGTCACGCCGAAGGAACTGGATGCCGCACCGATCCGCTATGAAGACGGGCGGAACAACGACTGGGCCTCAGCGCCAAACGAGTGGCGTTATTTGTAGAGGGATTGCGGTGGTGTTGCGAGGATCGGGCCGTTTCGTCATTCGGCGAAAGCGGGACTCCAGCTTGAAGCTGGACCCCGAGTTTCGTCGGGGTGAGGACGTAGAGCACGCCGCTGGCTGGGGCGCCAGGATTCGAACCTGGGAATGGCGGAATCAAAATCCGCTGCCTTACCACTTGGCTACGCCCCAGCAGAACGCCGCATGGGTGAGGACGGGCGCGGACCATAGCGGGTGGCCCGTCCGAGGGCAATGCTCGTCGCCCCGGCCCTCCCCGGCCCAAGAGGCTTGCGAAACGGCCGGTGCTTCACGTATAACCCGCCGGCGTTTTCAAGCCGGAGTGTAGCGCAGCCTGGTAGCGCACCTGCTTCGGGAGCAGGGGGTCGGTGGTTCGAATCCACTCACTCCGACCATTTTCTCAAGATGAGGCCGGCGATGGCCGATCAGACGAGCCTCACCTTCGACCGGGATTTCGCCCCCGCCTACGGCATCGCCGAAAACCTAACCCCGCTGATCAGGCGGGTGGTGTGCCGCAATCCCGGCCCGTTCACCTTCACCGGCACGGCAAGCTTCATCCTCGGCGAGAAGACCCTTGCGGTCATCGATCCAGGACCCAATGACGAGCCGCATCTCAGCGCGCTCTTTAAGGCGATCGGCAACAAGCCGCTATCGCATATCTTCATCACCCACACCCATGTCGATCACTCCCCGCTCGCACGCCGGCTCAAGGCTCTGACAGGAGCCGAGACCGTCGGCTTTGGCGCTCCTACATCCACGAGCCGGGAAGAGAGCGGGGCCGTCAGGCTCGATGCAAGCCGGGACGCAGATTTCAGGCCGGATATCGCGCTCAAAGATGGCGAGACGATCGCGAGTTCGGAGTGGGCGCTCACCGGCATCCACACGCCGGGACACACGTCGGATCACATGGCCTTCGCGCTTGCCAGGGAACGGGCGCTGTTTCCCGGCGATCATGTGATGGCATGGTCGACGAGCGTCGTGGCACCGCCCGATGGCAGCATGGGCCAATATCTTCGCTCGCTGGACGCGCTGCTTCGCCGAGACGA
>DATFOT010000426.1:0-5667 GCA_035265265.1 Aestuariivirgaceae bacterium
CGCCTTCGCCGCGACCATTGCAGCAAGACCCGTGGCATAGGGAGCGATGACGATATCATCGGCCAGTCCGCGCTTCAGGCCAAGTCCCGGAACGCCGAAATTGGAATATTGATAAGTAAATTCCACATCGCGGCCGTTGAATGCAGATTCCGAGATGCCCCAGGGCACGCCGAGCTCGGAGCAGTAGGAAATCTGCTTGCGGATCACCAGCCTATTCGTTTGATCGATGATGCCGTTAGGCGGCGCCTTCATCACCAGCGACGGCATGAGATATTCGAACATCGAGCCCGACCATGAGATCAGCGCCGCGCCGAAATCCACAGCGGTGACGGATCGGTCGAGTCTGAACCAATGCTTGGTGCGCACATCGCCCTTGGCGATCGCGAGGAAGCTCGCCAGCCGCGCCTCGGACGCCAGCATGTCGTAACATGCCTCATCGAGCGATCCGTCGCCAACCCTGTAGCCGATCGACAGGAGATTGCGCTGCCGGTTGAGAACGAAGTCGAACTCCATGGCAAGCGCAATGCTCCTTGCCTCGCTCTCGATGCGTTCGAGCCTTTGCCTGAGAGCCCGCGTCCCGACCGTGCTCGCCGTCGCATCGCGGAAATGGCTCTCGATGGTGGCATGCGCGGCCTGTAGCCAGCTGAGCAATTCTTCGCCCCAATAGGCCGGGCGTTCCTTGCCGTAGAGGCCGACAACCTCGACAATTTGGCCGGCCTGCAGGGAAAGTTCGATCAGGCGAACCGCCAGCAGCTCGGGCGCCTGTTTGGCCGCGTCTATCGAACGCGCCAGCGATTCGATCATGGCCGTGATCTGGTCGCGCGCTTTCGCGGTCGCCTTGCCCTCGTCGGGCAGGCCCTGCAGCGTCTCGACGGCAAGGTCTAGGCAGTCCTGGATGCCATCGAGTCCCGCCCCGCCCGCGAAGGGGCTTTCTACCCATTCCCGGCAGGCGTTGGCGAGCGCGAGCAGATGTCCCGCCATATTGCCGCTGTCGACCGTCGACACATACCGCGGATCCAGCGGCCGGAGATCGGCTGTGCCATACCAATTGTAGAAATGGCCGTGCTGCTTCTCGAGCTTGCGCAGCGTGGCGAAAGTCGCATCCATGCGCTCGACGATGTCGAAAAGTCCCGCCCAGCCGAAATCGCGCGCGCTGACGCAGCACAGAAGATAGAGCCCGATGTTCGTCGGCGAAGTGCGCCGCGCTACCACCGGCTCCGGATCCTCCTGGAAATTATCGGGCGGCAGCATGTGGTTTTCCGCCGTGACGAAGGTTTCGAAAAACCTCCACGTCCGCCGCGCAATGAGCCTGAGCGACTTCTCCTCCTCGACCATCAGCTCATCGTCTTCGGTCAGTGTTGGCCGCGAACTGACCCACAGGGCGACGCCGGGCGCCAGCATCCAGGCCGCGGCGAAGGGCAAGGCGAGGGTAAGATTGAGATGACCGGCAACGAAACCTGCCGCAATTGCGGCCGCGGCAATGACGAGGCTTCCCCACATCCTGCCGTAATAACCGGTGAGCGAAAGCTGCGGCGAGCGCTGGACCTGGGCGGCGGATAGCCACTCGAGCAGGTGGCGTCGGCTGATCGCGAGCCGGTAGAGCGTGCGCGCCAGTGCATCGCCCGACATCCACGCCTGATGTCCAAGGAAAATCACGTTCAGGCCGATCTGCGACAGTGCCCGGGCAAAATCCTGGAAAAGGCTTCGAACATGGCTGCTGAGGGTAATTTTGACGTGTCGCGGAACAATCGAGTCGAAAACTGGAATGAGCGACGGCAGCGAGAAGGCCAGGAGCACGGCGACAGTCCACACCATGCTTGCCGCGGCAGGCAGCAGCGCAAAGCCCGCCATCAATGCAGCGACATGGGCCGGAGCCAATAGCGATCGGCGAAGATTGTCGAACATCTTCCAGCGCCCGAGTGCCG
Organism: Aestuariivirgaceae bacterium; assembly: GCA_035265265.1. Lineage (GTDB taxonomy): Bacteria > Pseudomonadota > Alphaproteobacteria > Rhizobiales > Aestuariivirgaceae > DATBLQ01. Next base: position 1,926 of record DATFOT010000426.1, read on the forward strand.
GGATCCTGTCGCGCCCAGGGTTTCCCGTGCTGCTGCGCCTGAGGCGGATGAGCCATGGCAAGAGCTGCCAGTCGCCCCTGATCCAGCGATGCTGCCGTGCTGCGGCGACCTCGTAGCGCGTTGGAAAATCTTCTATGACCTCGATGTCGGACACGAAGCCGGAGCGCGCGAAAATACCCTCGAAAAGATCGTGGCTGAGCAGCGCATTCACCGGTATGCGGTCTTTGAGGGCACTCTCGAAGGCATCGACCTCATAAATGCCTTTCCCCGTGAACGAGCCTTCTCCGAACATGTCCTGATACACATCCGAGACGGCGAATACATAAGGGTCGAGCCCGCGCGGTGTGGAGAATATTCGCTGATAGATCGACCGCTCGCCGCGGTCAGGAAGCGATGGTGTGACTCGCGGCTGGAGTATGCCGTATCCGCCGATGACCCGGCCCGCCGCCTCATCGAAGACCGGCCGGTTCAGCGGGTGCGCCATCTTGCCCGCCAGCCGACGCGCCGTGTCGCGCAGCATTCGGGTGTCTGCGTCAAGGGTCAGCACGTAACGGACATTCTCCGGCAGTTTACCGCACATGACCGCAAATGACGTGTCCGTGGCGCCGCGCAGCAGCAGATTGAGCTCATGCAGCTTGCCGCGCTTGCGCTCCCATCCCATCCACCGCGACTCGGTTTCGTTCCACACTCGCCGCCTGTGCAGAAGAAGGAAGCGCGGCTGGCCCTCCGCGCCCCCATAGCGCTCGTTGAGCGCCGAAATACCCTCGAGTGCTGCCTGCAGCAGCGCTTCATCGCCGGCGCTCTGCTCGATCTGGCTGTCTGACCAATCCGTGAGCAGCCCGAAATAGACCTCCCCCTGCGGTTCGGTCAGATAATGCACCTCGAGCCGCTCAATCTCCTCATCGAGGCCTTCGCGGCTGTTGAGCAATGTCGGCACCACGACCAGCGTCCGCAGCTGCTCGGGAATTCCTTTGCGGAGTTCGAGCGCGGGAAGAAGCCTCGCCCCGGTGATCTTTGTAACGGTGAGATTTACCAGCGCGACCGCGGCTTCCGAAGCCGGCAGAACGGCGAGCAGCAGAAACAGCGCGCCCGGCGCACGGCCCATGATCTCTGCGACCACCCAATAGCTGGCGAGCATCCACCCCAGCGTAAGAATGCAAACTGCCCCGAGATAACCGGCCAATCCGGCGCGCACGACGCCGCGGCGGAAAGCTTCCCGCGGCCTTGGTCGAAACCCGATGCGTGCTTCGATATCTGGCCGTCCGCGCCCCAGCAAAAAATACCCGGGCTCGAGGGTGCCACTGTCCCTGATGTCCGTTGTCGGCGCCATAGTGGCGTCGGTCACCATCCGGGCAATCTCGAGCTCCGCTGCGCTGGAGCCCTTCGACAATTCCTCGATGGCGTTGCGGTACTGGTTGCGCGTCGTAAAATCCATTTCCGCGAAGAGCGGATGAGCCGAGAGCGTGGCATGGGCGAGGCTGACCCCCTCGAACCAGTCGGTCCAGTCGACGTCCGAGATGAGGCGCATGCTGGTGAAGATGTTGCGCACCGTCGCATTGGCGGCCGCCTGGCGATGATGCTCTTCATTCATCGCCTGGTCCGCTGAGCTCCCCTGCGATCTCAGCTGCTCTTCAAGCCACTGCAGCGCGATCACTGCGCTTATTCCCTGGTCGCGCAGCCGTTGATCGAGCTGCACGGCGAAGGTCTTCGACAGTGGTTCTCCCTCGTGCTCCCGCAGCACCTCCGCGATTGCCGGTGCTGGAGCCCCTTCCATGGCCAGCAGCCTGTCGGCCAGGCTGTCGGCTGCGTCGCGTGCCATTCGGGCCTTGACGATACGGTCGGCCAAGCGCCGCAGATTTTCGATGAGGACGATGCGCAGCGTGATCGCTACTGCCCACAGCTCGCCGATCGTCAGGGCCTCGACCCGCTGGTAGGCTTGCACGAAGCGCATCAGCAGGCCGGGGTCGAACAGGCTGTCGGTATGCGCGACGAAGGCCCATGCGATGCCGAGTACGCGCGGATACTCCGCTAGCGGCCCTTTCGCGAGTTTCGGCAGCTCCTTGTAGTAGCCTGGAGGCAGGTCCTGCCGGATTTGCCTTATTTGGGTTTCCACGACGTGGAAATTATCGAGCAACCATTCTGCCGCCGGCGTGATCGGCCTGCCGCTGGCGATGCTTTTGCAGATCGTCTCATAGGCCGATACCAGAGCTTCGGCGTTTTCATCGAGGCGCTTGGCAACCGGCTTGCGCCTTGTCCGGCTGTGGCGGGGAAGAATCTTTTGCGCCGTTGCCAGGCTTTCGGCGTGCTGCTCAAGCCGCTCCACATTGAAAAGTTCGGCTTTGATCGGTTCGGAATTGTCCCACGGAGGCTCATCGGAAGACCTTGAACCAATGAGATCCCGAAAAACTGCCATTCATGCTCCGGGGAAGGCTTGCGCAACAATCGCGTGCCCGAACTTACGGGCGCCACATTTGAAGCTCGAATTAACGCACAAATGCGGCAAAGGTTGCAAGGGATCACGACCATTTTGTGCACCATGTTGTTCATGCCACCGCGCCGCGCAAGCGAATTCAGGCTGCACCGGAACTCGGCCGCGAAGTTCGCGTTTCAGTTTCGCGCAAGCCACAGATTTCAGGAGATGGTTCATGGCTATCAAGACGATGCAGGACCTGTTCGTGCACACCCTAAGAGACATTTATTACGTCGAGAAAAAATTGGTGGCGGAATTGCCCAGGATGGCGAAAAAGGCATCCGATCCGGAACTGAAAAAGGCCTTTCAGGATCATGCCGCTCAGACGGAAGAGCATGTCGCCCGCCTCGAGGAAGTCTTCCAGCTTTCCAATCTTCAGCCGCGCGGGGAGAAATGCGAAGCCCTCGAGGGACTGCTCGAGGAGGCGAAGGATCTTTTGAAAGACGTCAAGGATCCGGAAGTTCTCGATGCAGGAATGCTGGCGGCGGCGCAGGCGGTCGAGCACTATGAGATCACCCGTTACGGAACGCTGATCGCTTGGTGCCGGCAGCTCGGCAGCAGCGACGCCGAGCCGCTCCTGAACCAGACGCTCCAGGAGGAGAAGGAAGCCGACAAGCTTTTGACCGAGATCGCTGAAGCCGATATTAATCGCAAGGCTGCTTGAGGGACCCTCACGCCTTCGCGGCAATCTCGTCGAGAGTGGTGAGAAAACGCTCCACCTCGTCGAGCGTGTTGTAATGGGCAAGGCCCGCCCGTAGCACGCCGCCTTTTTCGAGCAGGCCCAGCCGCCCGACCGGCTCGACGGCATAGTTATGGCCGGACCACACATGGATGTCGCGCCTGGCGAATTCTTTCGCGAGCGTGGCTGGATTGCGACCTTCCAGCGTGAACGAGACCGTCGGCACCCGCCGATGCAATGCGTTGGAATTGGTGATCCCGTGGATCCTCACGCCCTTCCGTTCTGACAGGCCCTCGATGAGGCGCCTGCATAAGCGCTGTTCCCATTCGCCGAGGATAGCGAAGCCTGCTTCCATGGCCTGCCGTTCGCCGTTGAGCGCGGCACTGGGCTGATGCCGCGCTTCGGCAAAGGTTCGGCCGATCCACGCGAGATATTCGACGGCTCCGAGGCAGCCGGCCATTCCCTCATGCGATTGCGTTCCGGTTTCGAAACGCTCGGGCAGACCATCTCCGGCCGGACGCACTTTATAGGGTGAAATATGTTCCAGCACATCCCGGCGCCCCCACAGCACGCCTTGGTGCGGCCCGAACCAT
>DATFOT010000427.1:0-2295 GCA_035265265.1 Aestuariivirgaceae bacterium
CCCATCCAGCGGCGCGCCGCGGCGGCTGCTTCCACGGAACCGTAGCGAAGACCGATCATCGCCAACGCATCGGCGAGCCCGGTTAACCCTAAGCCGATGCGGCGCTTGGCGAACGCCTCCTGCTTCTGCGCCTCAAGAGGAAAACGCGAAACCTCGATGACATTGTCCATCATGCGAACGGCCGCGATGACGACGGGACGCAGCGCGGAAAGATCCAACTCGGCGTCAGGCTCGAAAGGATGATCGACGAAGCGGGTGAGGTTGATCGAGCCGAGGAGGCAAGCACCATAGGGCGGCAGAGGCTGCTCGCCGCAAGGATTGGTGGCTTCGATCGTTTCGCAGTAGGAGAGATTGTTCTTGGCGTTGATCCGGTCGATGAAGATGACGCCAGGCTCGGCGGCGAGATAGGTCGAACGGAGAATCTTCTCCCACAGCTCGCGCGCCTTCACCGTGCGATAGGTCCGGCCGGCGAACATCAGCGGCCAGTCCGCGCCGGCCCTTACGGCGTCCATAAAAGCATCGGTGACCAGGACCGAGAGGTTGAACATGCGCAGCCGGGCAGGGTCGTGCTTGGCCTCGATGAAAGCCTCAATGTCGGGATGATCGCAGCGCAGCGTAGCCATCATGGCGCCGCGGCGGGAACCGGCAGACATGATGGTTCGGCACATCGCATCCCAAACATCCATGAAGCTCAAGGGGCCCGACGCGTCGGCACCGACGCCTAGAACGGGGGCGCCCTTTGGCCTGAGCGTCGAGAAATCATGGCCGATGCCGCCGCCCTGCTGCATGGTGAGCGCCGCCTCGCGCAGCGCCTCGAAGATGCCGTTCATGGAATCATCGATGCGGCCCATGACGAAGCAGTTGAACAGAGTGACACTGCGGCCGGTGCCGGCGCCCGCCAGGATGCGGCCGGCGGGCAGAAATTTGTGATTTTCCAACGCCTCATAAAACATGGCGGCGTAATGTTCGCGCCTGGCAGGCTCTTCGGGCTCGGCAAGTGCCCTCGCGACGCGGCGCCAGGAATGCTCCACAGTCTCGTCGATGGGCGCGCCGGCTGCATCGCGGAGGCGGTATTTCATGTCCCAGATGTCCTGGGCGATCGGCTGCAGCGCCTCTAGGGCTCTGGACTTCATGGGGTGCTCGGGTTCCTGGCAAGCGGCGGCCCGAAAGTGTTCACGGTTTAGTCCTAGGAGTCAACCACCTCGCCCGATTTTGCCGCGGCCGCCAGAAGCTCGGCCGTCTTGCCTTCCAGAGCGTCCTGGAGCCTGTGGGAAAAGACGGCTCTGGGCTCTCCGGCAGGAATGGCGGGCAGGAATTCCATGATGATGGTTCCGGGATAGCGCATGAATTTGCGCCGCGGCCAGAAGATGCCGGAATTGAGCGCCAGCGGCACGCAGGGGACACCAAGGTTCAGGTAAAGCGCCACGGCGCCGGGCTTGTAGTCGGGGGGCGCGCCCGGCGCCCGCCGCGTGCCTTCGGGAAATATCACCACCTGACGGCCGCCGCGCACAGCTTCCTTGGCACGGCCGATGAGGCGTTTCAGAGCCGTCGTACCGGCACCGCGGTCGACTGGAATCATGCGGAACTTGCGCGCGAACCAGCCGAAGAGCGGGATCAGCATCAATTCACGTTTCAGCACCATCGCCGGGTCGGCGAGCAATGGAATGACAGCGAAGGTCTCGAACAGCGACTGGTGCTTGGCAGCGATCAGGACGGCGCCCGGGGGAATGTGGCCGCGGCCGCGAACATCGAGCCTCGTTCCGCAAATGGCGCGAAGGAGCCAGACGGACGTCCTCGCCCAGCTTCGCAACCCCCACATGGCCCAGCTGCGCGGGCAGAAGAGCAGCCAAAAAAACACCACCAGGAAGAATACGAGATTCAAATAGAACAGGACGTTGAAAATAGCTGAGCGGAGCGCCTGCATGATGGCTCTCCCTCTAAGCGCCGCGCAGCTGGCGCATGACGGCGAGATGCGCGGTGACGAGGCTCAGAAGAGTGGCGCATACGGGCACGAGCAGGAAAACCGCATAGGTCGCAAGGGCGACGGAGGGCGCGGCGAGGAGGAGCTCGGTGCTCGCCTCGGCGAGGGTGCTCGAGCCGGCGGGGGCACCGATGAGACCCAGGATGGCGAAGGTCGCGATGCCGCCGATGGTGCCGAGAAGGCCGGCGAGAAATCCGCTGCGCAGGAACCGGCCCTTGACCGCGCGCGCGATGAAGCCGTCGTGGGCGCCGACGAGGTGGAGAATCTCGATGACCCCGCGGTTGGCATCGAGCACCGAGCGCGTCGCGAAGATG
>DATFOT010000428.1:0-4629 GCA_035265265.1 Aestuariivirgaceae bacterium
AAACGCGCGGCTACTTCGTACTTGATACGGCCCCGATGCAGACGCAACGCGAGCGAGCTCTCGGCCAGTTCCAGCGCGCCGGTCCAATCTTCGCGGGCCAGTGCCAATTCCGATCGTGCCTGGGCCATGCGCATCTCCCAAATCCACCGATGCCAGCCGCCAACCTTGATCATGGCCACCGCCGTTTCCTCCATTAACTTCTCAGCATGACCCAGCTCCTGCCGATGGGTGAAGTTAAACACCAGGTCGAGACAAGCGCTAATCACTGTCGGTTGGAAGTCCGCCGAGCTGGCCAGTTCACGGGCCTCCTCGGCCAACGCTTCATTTCCAGAATAATCGTACAGGTCCATGTGGAAGCCAGCCGACATCGATACCGAGCGAGCGTGGAAAGGCCACACTTCATATTTCACCCCGAAGTGACGCGCCTCCTGGAACACTCGGATGGCCTCGCGATATCGGCCACTGGCGGCGAGCGCCAGGCCAAAGTGCGGATGGCCGAAAGCCGTCGACAGGGTGTCCGAAAGGTTTTGGCTGCGTTCGGCGGATTCCCGGCCGGCTTCGACTGCTTCAGCAATCCGGCCGCGAAAATAAAGGTTTATCGGATAAAGCGCGAGCGCAGCAGTGCCTCGGCAAAGCACTAACCCGCGCTCGTATAATTCAGCGGCTGCCGCCAGGTTTCCCGCCGCCATTTCAGCCTGGCCAAGCCAGCCCATCAAAGCACCCACGAGGTCAGCGCGACCCGCCTTTTCTGCAACCGCGAGGCCCTCCTCGGCGTTTCGGCTCATGGCGGCTATGTCCATGCCCCAGAAGCAGACCCCGGCCAGATCCGACAACAACTCCGCGCGTTGCTCAATGTGCTCTGAGGGCAGCTCCGCCAGCGCTCGCTCCAGATCGGGCCGCGCTTGCGCCCACATTCCGACGCGAGCCCAGGCGCTGCCTCGGCGAGCCCGCAGGTCGGCCACAACCGACGATTGCTCAAGACGCCCGGCAATGTCCATCGCCTGGCTTAGCAGGAAGGCTTCTTCGCGATAAGCCGCGACTCGATGCGACCGCTCAGCCGCCTTGATTAAGTACTCGAGCGCTCGTTCCCATTCTTCTCCGCGTTCGTAATGGTAAGCCAGCACTCCGTAGAATTCCGGCAAGCGCGCGGTGTAAAGTTCTTCGATGGCGGCCGCGACGAGGCAATGCAATTCCTTGCGCCGCTGGATCAGCAAACTGTTGTAAGCGACCTCCTGAGTCAGGGCATGCTTAAAAATGCAGGTATGTTCAGGCAGGACACTGCGCTCGTAGATCAACTCCAGGCTCTTGAGCTTCTGCAGCGCTTCGGCCAGCGGTTCTTCAAGGTCCGCAATGGTGGCCAAAAGACTGACGGCAAATTGCCGGCCGAGGACGGAGGCCAACTGCAGCGCTCTCCTGGGTGATTCCGCCAGGCGATCAATTCGGCCCATGATGACGTCCTGGATGGTATCTGGCACATGGATGGCCGTGAGCGGTCTGGTCAGCTCATACCGTCGGCTGCGGCGCTTGAGCGCGCCGGTGTCGAGCAATGAATTAATAATCTCCTCGACGAAGAAGGGATTCCCCTCGGCCTTTCCTTTGATGAGCTGCTGCAACTCAGACGGCAAGTCCGCGCCGGCCAAAGCACGTCGCGCCAGATCGATGCTTTCCTCCTCATCGAGCTGACGCAACGTCATGCGTGTGACGTAGGAACGCTCCGGAAAAGGATTGCGATACTCGGGGCGATAAGTCAGCAACATGACGACCTGAGCTGTGGCTACTGGATCCGCCAGTGATACCAGAAAATCCTCAGTGGTTTTGTCGCTCCAATGGAGATCTTCGATAGCCAGAATAATCCGCCTGCTCTGCGCTTGTCTCAAGATCAGGTGTCGCAGTGCTTCGAACGTGCGGATGCGCCGCTGCTGCGGGTCCATTCCAAGCACGGATTCATCACTGGTATCGGCTGACAGCAAGTATTTGATCAAAGGCAAGGCAAACGGCAGCTCGTCCCGCAATCCGCCGAAGCTGGCTTCGATTTTGCCGGCGATGGCCGGCGCGTTGTCGTCCTCCTGGATTGCGAATAAACGTTTTAAGAGGTCGATGATCGGGAGGTAAGCCATTTGGTTGCCGAACGAAAGCGAGCGCCCCACCAGCCAGGTTACATCCTGCCCTTTGAGCGAGTGCTGAAATTCAAGCAGCAAGCGCGATTTTCCTACTCCCGGTTCGCCATCCAAAAGGACGATTTGTCCTCGCCGCTTTGCGGCGTCAAGCAAGGACTCGCGCAACAAGTTCAACTCGCGCTTTCGACCAACAAAAGGCGTGAGGCCGCGTTGTGTGCCTGCCTCGATGCGGGTCTGAAGCTCTCTCGCGCCGGTGATCGCATAGAGCTTTACGGGCGCGGCCAGGCCCGGCAGTTTTCGCGCTTTTCTAGCAACTGAGTTGAAGTAGTTCTTAATGTTTTTATGGGTATCTGCAGAGACGAGAACTTCGCCCGGACCGGCGACCGCAAGGACCCTCGAAGCCATATTCACCGTATCGCCAACCACAGAAAACTGAGAGCTATCCCGAGTGCTGCCAACGATCGCAAGACCGGTATGAATCCCGCAGCGCACTTCCAAACCGCCCGGAACCTGACTCTGGCCCTGAACCTTAAGCGCCGAAACAATCGCCAGCGCCGCACGCACGGCTCGTTGCGCGTGCTCTTCGCAGGCTACGGGCGCTCCAAAGACTGCCATCACGCGATCGCTCGCCCATTGGGTCACCGTCCCCTGGTAACGCTGGACTAGCGGTGTGATAATTTCGAGGCACTCGAGGCCATGCCTCTGGGCTTCTTCCGGATCAAATCGTTCGCTCGCATTGATCTCGAAGAGGAGCACACTGAGAAGCTTGCGCTCGCTCTCTTTGCGAGGCGGGACCTTTCCGCCGGTCGTGACGACTGTCGAGTGATCCCCAGCCGTGACACGATGCTGGCATTGAAACAAAGCCGCGCGCAGCTCCTCCGCAGATTGGTGCCGGTTTTTCGGATTGTTCTCGCAGGCTTTGAGGACGATATCGTTGAAGCGCAAAAACTGTTCATGACCACTCAGAGGTCCGAACTGGCTCGGCAAATCCGGAAACTGCCGCGGATCTTTGCCCGTGCTGATTTCGTACAGCACCTTGCCCAGGCTAAAGAGATCGGCCAAAGCGGTGCCGGGTCCTTCCGGGGCCAAATAACCCGGCGTGCCAACACATGTCGTTCCCTCGTTCAGGCCGGTGACGAGCCCAATATCAGCCAATTTCAGAACGCCCTGGACAAAAATGATGTTCGAGGGCTTCAGATCGCGATGCACCACTCCCTGCTTATGCAGATAATCGAGAGCGGATGTCAAAGCCAGTCCGGTTTGGAGACATTCCACCAGCGGTAATGCGCCGCGGTTGGCTACTTCACGCCCTAAAGTCTTCGGCACGTAGGTGTCGGTTTCAATCACTTGCCCGGAGCCGACATCGTCGGCTGCCTCCATGATGTAATAGAAATAGCCGGCAGGTTCATTCCGGCCAATGTGCAGAATGTTCACGAGGCCCGGATGCGTGCGGGAAAGCGGTTCGAATTTCCGTATCCCAAGGAATTCACGCTCGAATGGCCTCGGGTCGCGAAAGGTTTCTCGATAGACTACCTTGACCGCTCGATAAGTGCCGAGGACATTTCGGGCGAGCCAAACTTCGCCGTAACTGCCCTGACCGATCTTTTTCAGCAATTCGTGATCGGGGATGCCTGGAAACGACGATTGACAAGTAGATGAACCCAAAGGGCCGCCGGAAGCCTGACTCAAGCGAATGGACGCGTCGGGATGCATTTGGTTTCTCCATTTTTAGCGGGCAACCCGCCAAAAAGATACTCAGAAAGACATATCGATGCTTTGGCCTCTTTCCCCAAATGATTGTTAAAGTCTCAAGCCAGCTTCGTTCTTAGCTGCTCCAATTCCTTCTTCACCAGCGCCGAGATTCGATGCTTTGCCAGGTAAACCTGGGCGACAGGCACGCCCAATGTCCTAGCCGCATCCACAGCTTCCCACTCTTTGATTACATACAAATTGAACATCTGAAACTGCTTGGCGCTTACCTGTTGCTTCACTTTGGCGATAGCGGCGTCCCAAAGGTTTCGCTCCCATTCCTGCTCCCATAACGCTTCAAGCCCCGCGCCTGCCTGCTCGGGAATTTCCTCCAGTTCCTGGGTCAATTCATCCAAATTACGCGCCCGCTCGCCGCCCCCGTGCTCCCGCGCGCGTTTTCGGTACTGCTGGGCAATTTGTTTGCGCGTGAGGTACAGGAGCCACCCCTTGAATGAATCCACCGCCGGGTCATACTTAAAGTCTTCCATCTTCCTGGCAACGATAATGACCGTGTCTTGCACCACATCCTGCGCCTCGGCATCATTAAGGCCGGACTTCACCGCGGCACCGTAAATGAGCCGCCAGTAGGTGTCGAAAAAACCCCGCCAACTCTCGTGGTCCTCCCAGCACTTTAGCCGTTCCAACAAACTCTGCCGTGTGGGAATAAACTCTTCGCTGTCCGAGCCTTCTCGCTTCATCTCAGAATGTAACTGCCGCGCACTGCATATTTCTTTCAAATTATTTTCGTCTCCTTTGAAAGATT
>DATFOT010000429.1:0-2920 GCA_035265265.1 Aestuariivirgaceae bacterium
CGTAGCTTGCAGCAAATTTAGACAAGGTTTAGCTTTCATCGCACAGCATCGGCCAGCACGCGTAAGGACTGGGCAACTCTCTTTTGCTTTTAGCCAAGACTCCACCTCAGACCAGCCTGATGCGTTCGGTCAGCCTCGCTGATCTGGCGCTCATCATCGGCACTGCGGCCATTCTGTTGCCCACCATGATCGAGGTCGCCCAATTCAATTGGACCACCGAACAAGGCGGTCACGGGCCCATCGTAATGGCCATCGGCCTCTGGCTGCTGTGGCGCGAGTTGAAAAGCAGCTCGGCGCCGCGAAAGCCCGGGAATCCGGTGATTGGCAGCCTGGCCCTGGCCGGTCTCCTCGCCGTCTATCTCGTTTCGAGGATCACCGGCATCCTGGAGATCGAGGCGCTGGCCATGTACGGAGCGCTGATCGTCGGGGCATACATGCTCTTCGGCGGCGCGTTGATCCGGTCGGTCTGGTTTCCGCTTCTCTATCTGGCGCTGACCCTTCCTCCGCCGGATTCTGTCGTCGCGGCAGTGACCCAGCCGATCAAGATCGCCATTTCCGAGTGGGCGGTCAGCCTGCTTTATGCCCTTGGATATCCGATCGCGAGCTCGGGCGTGACGATCCAGATCGCCCAATATGAGTTGCTGGTGGCCGCAGCCTGCGCCGGCCTCAATTCGATCATCAGTCTCGGCGCAATATGTCTCTTCTACGGATATCTGCGCCACCGGACGAACTTGCTGGCCTTTATCGTCATCGCTCTTTCGGTAATTCCGATCGCAGTCTTCTCGAACTTCATCAGGGTCATCATCCTGATCCTCATCACTTATTATCTGGGCGAAGCGGCGGCACAGGGATTTCTCCATGATTTCGCCGGCCTCACGATGTTCGCGGTGGCGCTGCTGAGCGTCTTCGTCATCGACAGCATCTTCACCCGCCTGCTCCACCTGCGCACGGAAAGACTGAAGTGAGCGACGAGGGCGTGGAAAAGGGCGCCGTGCTGACCAGGCGCAAGTTCGCGCTGGGCTTGGCCTTCGCCTCTGTCGCGGGTATTGCCGCAGCGCGACAGCCGACAAAGAATGTCGATTACCTCGGCAAGAACAAGCTCGACAAGATCCTGCCTGAAAAACTTGGCAAGTGGACGTTCGTTTCGAGCAGCGGCCTGGTCGTTCCGCCGGAAGACCAGCTCTCCCAGGCGTTGTACAGCCAGTTGCTGACGAGGGTCTACACGACGGAAGCGGGCGCCCCCATCATGCTGCTCGTCGCGCAAAGCGCCTCGCAGACCGGCATCCTGCAAATCCACCGCCCGGAGTTCTGCTACACCGCAGGAGGTTACGACCTTTCCCCAAGCAGCCCGCACACGGTCAATCTTGGAAGTTCGAAGATTCCGGCCCTGAGCATCTCAGCGTCCATGCTCGGGAAGACGGAGCAGATCGTCTACTGGACCCGCATCGGCGAGCACCTTCCGCTCAGCTGGAGACAGCAGCGAATGGCGGTCGCGATGGACAATTTGCGCGGGATTATCCCGGATGCCGTGATGGTCCGGGTCTCGACCTACGGCAACGACAAGGCCGCGGCACTCGCCGACGTCGACGATTTCATCCGGGCCATGATGGCGTCGGTCGCGCCGCAGGTCCGGCGCGTCTTCATCGGCTGACCGTCAGCGCTTCGGCCAGGATTTGAACGGCCTCAGATAGTAAATGATGAAGGCCAGGGTCGCCAGGATCAGCGGAATGGCAATGAGGTGCATGCCCTCGTTGCCGATGTAATTGGAAACGGCGCACCCAAGGCCGGCGCCCAGGTAAAGCAGCAGCGAGTCATGCTCGTCCTGGACCTCGTCCGAAGTCGAGCGCTGCATGAACAGGACGACCAGTCCCGCGAAGATCGCGACTGTGATCCAGTCGTATGGTGTTTCCATGTACCCCTCCCAACCAATGCTTGGTGGCATGGTCGAATCCCCCATGCTATGACCGCTTAAAGCGTGTTTTTCAAATCATCGGGGGCTTTAGTGCGTTCCAAAATAGTACTCGCCATCGGCATTGCTTTGATGGCCTCCGCCTGCACCAAGAAGGCTGAAGGCCAGACCGTTGCCATCGTGAATGGTGAGGAGATTACGGCCGCCGAGCTCAATGCCGAGCTCGCGAACGCGAAGATGCCCGAAGGCGCGGACAAAGATCAGACCCGGTCTCGCGTGCTGCAGGCGATGATCGACCGCCGCTTGCTTGCGCAGCAGGCGAAAAACGACGGCATCGACAAGTCGCCGGAGTTTCTCAATCGGCAGCGCCGGGCAACCGAAGACCTGCTGATCAACATGTTCGCCTCGCGTCAGATCGACACGGCCAAGCTGCCCGCGAACTCGGAAATCGAGAAGTTCCAGGCAACCCGCCCATGGATTTTCTCGCAGAGGGAGCAGTGGAACCTCGATCAACTCCGCTTCCAGATGCCGACGGACGCGGCGACGAAAGCAAAGCTCGAGAAGGCGAAGACACTGGAGGAGGTCGCGAAGGTGCTGACCGATGCCAATATCGCTTTCACCCGGCAGAAGAACAAGCTCGATACGGCGGTGATTCCTCCGAATCTCTACGGCCAGCTCGCTAGCGCCGGGCGCTCGTCCGAGCCCTTCATCATCCCCATCGGGACGCAGGCCGTTGCCAGCACGATCGTTTCGCGTGAGCCGGCCCCGATCACCGGTGCGCAAGCGCGACCGATCGCCGTCGCCGCGATGCGTCGCGAGCAGGCGCCACAACTGATGCAGAACCGGCTCAAGTCGATCCGCGACGCTGCGAAGATCGAATATAAGGAAGGTTACGCGCCGCCTGCGGCCAAGTAATTGGGGATATGCGCCGCCCGCCGATGGTTGGGCGGCGTACATCGGCCCCTACGATCCGGGCGCGGTCTCCGTGCCGCCGTAGCCCGCGGCATAATA
>DATFOT010000430.1:0-3734 GCA_035265265.1 Aestuariivirgaceae bacterium
AACAGCATCACGACCGGAATAATGAAGCAGAAGGAGGGGATGGTCTGGAGCGTGTCGATGATGGGCGTCATGAAAGCTTCGAACCGGTCGCTGCGCGAGGCAAGGAGTCCGAGAGGAATGCCAAGCAGCGCCGCGATGATCGCCGATATGCCAGCGAGATAGACCGTCGCCATGGTTTTCTCCCAAAGGCCCACCGCGGCACAGAAACCGGCCAGAACAGCGATCAGCAGCGCCAGTTTCGGGCCGGAGAACTGATAGGCGGCAAGGGCAAGCAGCAGCACGGCGCCGGCCCAGGGGAAATTTTCGCAGAAGGCGCGCAATGGATTGAGCAAGTAAAGAAGCAGGCCGACACGGAACGTTTCGATTGCATCGAAGAAATGCACCGTTATCCAGTCGACCCCCGCCTTCCAGGCCGGAGCAGTCGAGATTTCGATCGCCGGCGGCACTCTGGCAAAGGCTGGCACCCAAAGACCCAGGATAGTCGTGGCGGCCAATATCAGCAGGGCGAGGCTCAGATGAGGATGAGCCTGCCAAAAGGGCTGGCGCTCCGCATAGGCGGCCGGCCGTTGACGCGCCGCAGCCTGACTCAGCCGGTCGAGCAGGATGGCGAGCACGACGATGGCAAGGCCCGCCTCCATGCCCTGACCGACCTTCAGCGCACGAAGGGCGAGCAGCACATCATACCCAAGTCCGCCGGCACCGATCATCGAAGCGATGATGACCATGTTGAGCGCCAGCATGATGACCTGGTTCACGCCCACCATCAGAGTGGGGCGGGCGGAGGGAATGAAAATCCGCCACAGCTTCTGGCGGCGCGAACAGCCTGCCATCTCGCCGAAGTCGCTGAGTTCCTGCGGCACACGGGACAGGGCCAGCATGGTGGCCCTGACCATCGGCGGGGCGGCAAAGACACCCGTTGCGAGCATGGCGGAAACCGGGCTGTTGCCGAAGAGAAGCAGCATGGGAATGAGATAGGCAAAGGTCGGCATGGTTTGCATCAGATCGAGCAGGGGGGTGACGACCAGACGTTCGATCCAGGCGTGCCGCCAGGCGAGAATGCCGACCAAAAGCCCGGTGAGCACGCAGATCGGCACGGCAATAACGATGAGCGCGAGGGTCAGCATGGCGCTGTCCCATTGACCGAAGAGCGCGATGTAGAGAAGGCAAGCACCGCTCAGGAACGCCAATCTTCGGCCGCCGAGCGCATGACCGGCCAGAAAGGCGGCGATGATGACGCCAACCCAGGACAAGCGGGGCAGGAACCAAGCCCCGGCACCCGTGCCGATCTTCATTGGTTTCGCCAGAAGGGCAATCGCAGCTTTCAACGGGATGTTCAGGAGGTCGGCGATCTCTCGCGTCAGCCATCGGAAATGGCGAAGAATCCAATCCATGATCGCGCCGATCCATTTTGCAACGGGGATCGTGGCGCTGTCGGGATAGACGGATGCCCAGGGGAGGCTGTCGGGGTTGAGATAGAGCAGCAGAACCGCCAGGGTCGCGATCGCCCAGAGCACCGGCCAGTGGCCGAGGCGAAGCCGCGGAGCAGCTAAGGCGACGGCCGCTTCGCTCATCGCTGCGGTCCGGCGTGCTCGGATCCGGCGAGCAGGCCGATCACCGCTTCGGGCGTTATCTCGCCAATGGGCAGGTTATCGGGACCGACGACGATGAAGCATTTTCGGGCGGCGACAATTTCTGCGGCGAAGGCCGCGACCTTCGTATCGGCGTGGATTCGGGGGGCCTCTTCAACCGTCTTTCCCGAAAGCGGCTGCATCAGCCGGGCGGCCGACATGACTTTCGCACGCTGAACATCGCGGGTGAATTCCGCGACATAGTCGGTCGCCGGGTGAAGGACAAGCTCCTCAGGCGTGCCGCTCTGGATGATTTCACCATCCTTCATTATAGCGATACGATCGGCGAGCCGGATGGCCTCGTCGAAATCATGCGTGATGAAGATGATGGTTTTGCGCAGCACGGATTGCAGGCGCATCAGCTCCTCCTGCATTTCGCGGCGGATCAGCGGGTCGAGGGCGGAGAAGGGCTCATCGAGAAACCAGATATCCGGCTTCACCGCCAAGCTGCGGGCAATCCCCACGCGCTGCTGCTGGCCGCCGGAAAGCTCGCGCGGATAATGATGCTCGCGGCCCTCGAGTCCGACGAGCTCGATGACTTCACGGGCGCGATCCTCGCGCGACTTCCTGCCGATGCCCTGGACGGCCAGCGGAAACGCAACATTCTCAAGGACCGTGAGGTGGGGGAGAAGAGCGAAATGCTGGAACACCATTCCCATTTTGTGGCGGCGGATTTCAATGAGCTCAGCTTCCGACAGCTTCAGCAAATCGCGGCCTTCGAATTCGACGGCGCCCGCGGTGGGTTCGACGAGGCGCGAGAGGCACCTGAGAAGGGTGGATTTGCCGGAGCCCGACAAACCCATGATGATGAAAATCTCGCCGCGCTTCACCGACAAGCTCGCGTCGCGGACGGCGCCGATGAGATTTGCCGCCGTGAGATCGGCTTGGGTCACAGGCCCGCTGCGGCTCGCGAGGAATTCCGCGGCACGAGGACCGAAGATCTTCCAGATGCTCCGGCAGGACAGGGCCACGGGACGCGCGTCCTGCGCGCCCGCCGGAGCGAGCGGCTGCCCGTCGCGACTATCAGCTTTCATGCCTGCACCTGAATCGGCTCGGCCTTGAAAAATAACGGCAGCCATGCCGTTTGTCGACATGGCTGCCTTTCGGTCGAGGCGAACCCTATTCAGCCCATGCGCGCCATTTGGACTCGTTGGCGCCCACCCAGGCGGCAGCGACTTCGTCGATCGACTTGCCGTCGAGGTCGACTTGGCCGGAGAGGGCGTTCAGCTCCGCGGCGTCGAGCTGGTAGTTCTTGGCTACCTTATAGGCAACCGGCCATTTGTCCTTCATGCCGATCCATGAGTATTTCCAAATCTCGCCATGCGGCTTGCCGCAATCATAGGCCTTTTCGGCATTGATCCCCCATTTCGGGTCGGTGTAGCACTCCGGCGTGTGCTCGGGAAATTCGACCCATTCACCTTGATATTTTGCAGGCGCCCAATGGGGAGAATAAATCCACAGCATGATCGGAGCCTTGCGCTGATAGGCGGAATCAAGCTCGGCAAACATAGCGCCGTCGGTGCCGGCGTGAACGACGACGAAAGGAAGCCCGAGAGCCTCAACCCGTTCATCATCGAAACCTTCCCAGGTAACCGGGCCGCCGAGATAACGACCCTTCGGTGCGGTATCCGGCGTGGAGAACGCCTCGGCACATTTTGGATCCTTGAGCGCCTCCCAATTGGGCAGACCGGGACATTTCTCCTTCATGTAAATGGGATACCACCATTCTTCCTTCGCCTTGGGGCCAAGCGCCCCGAGCTTCTCGGTCTGGCCGGTGGCATCGGAAGCCTTCATCGCCTCGCCGGCGGTTGTGTCCCAAAATTCGAGAGCGACGGTGAGGTCGCCGTTCGTCAAGCCGGTGGTCAGGCTGGAGAGATAGTCGGCGGTGGGGTATTCAACCGTGTAGCCGAGTTTTTCCAATATGCCGCCGAGGATCTTGGCGTTGAGGTTGACGCTGGTCCAGTCGAAGAGAGCGATCTTGATGGGATCGGTGGATTCGGGTGCCTGCGCGGCCGCTATCCCGGCGCTGCCCACGGCCAGAGCAGACGCAAGAAGCGCGGCGCCGGCCGTTCGGCGAAATCTAGATGACATTCGTTTTCTCCCAAT
>DATFOT010000431.1:0-5245 GCA_035265265.1 Aestuariivirgaceae bacterium
GATCGGCGAAATAGCCGGGTTCCAGCCGGCCGCGGTCCTTCAGCTTGAACACCTGCGCCGGCAGGCCCGTCATCTTGTGAATGGCCGTCTCGATCGGAAAGAGGCCGAGCTCGCGGGCGTAATGGCCGATCACCCGCGGAAATGTCCCCCACAGGCGCGGATGCGGATGAGCATCATGGGGCAGGCCGTCCGACCCGATCATCGCAAGCTTCGAACCCATGACGCGGCAGACATCAGCCTCGTCCATCTGGAAATAAATCGCGCCCGCCGGATCGAGCCGCCGCGCAGCTTCCTCGAGACCGCACTTCCATTCCGCCGCAATGGCGCTGAGATCGCGGCCGTTCATTTCCGGATGCGGCCGCGACCAGCTGATCATGATGCGATACTCGTCCGTCACCAGATCGGCGCGTAGATTGGTCGATCCAGCAGCATAGGGATAGACATCGAAATTCACTTTCTGGCGCGCCGCCGCTTCCTCGATCTTCGGCAGGGTCTCGCGCGTGCGGCCCCAGTTTCTCGGTCCTGCACATTTATGGTGGGAGATGACGACCGGAATGCGAGCCTTGGCCGCGGTGGCGAGCGTCTCCTCGATGCTGTCGAGCACATGATCGTGCTCATCGCGCATATGCGTGGCATAGACGCCGCCCTTTTCGGCGAAGCGCGCCGCAATCCGGCTCACCTCGTCCATGTCTGCTGCGGCATTCGGCGGATAGAACAGGCCCGTGGAAAAGCCGATTGCGCCATTCGCCATGGCTTCATCCGCATGGGCGAGCATCGCGTCGATTTCCTTTGCCCGTGCTTTCCTCGAGACATCGTTCATCGTGGCGAGCCGCAGTGCCGAATGTCCGACGAGTGCCGCGACATTGATGCTGGGTGCCGTCTTTTTGACCGCTGCCGCATAAGCGGCAAAACTCGGGAAGCAATAGGCCTCGCTGCCGCCCAGGAGATTCATCGGCGGCGGCGGATCGCCCGTGAATGTCACGGGAGCGAGCGAGATCCCGCAATTGCCGGCGACGACCGTGGTCACCCCCTGGCTGATCTTGGGCAGCATGGCCGGCGCATCGAGCACGATACGGTCGTCATGGGTGTGGGCATCGATGAACCCAGGCGACAGCGCCAGGCCTTGCAGATCATGCTCCTTATCGCCAGCGCCTGAGGGAAGCGTGCCGCGCGGCGCGACCGTGGCAATACGGTCGCCGTCGATGGCGAGCTCGCCCGTGAAGGGCCGTCCCCCCGCGCCATCGAAGATGAGGGCATTGCGGAATACATGATCATGCTTTGCGTGCTGCATGGCGGAACCCTTGCGAAGTCGGTGTTTCTGTAACATGATTTGACGATGAACGAGACGAAAGTGCGAAAAGCGCACGCGCCGGAGGCATCCGCGCCCATCAAGATGGTCGTCGACCGGGCGACGAAATATTATCAGACAACCACCGGTTTGGTTCACGCTCTGGATAATGTCTCGCTCGAGGTTCGCGAAGGCGAGTTTCTTTGCATTCTCGGGCCGTCGGGCTGTGGAAAAACGACCCTGCTGTGGTCCATGGGCGGATTGCATGAACTGAGCGGCGGCGAGATCAGGTTAGGCGCTGAGAAGATCACCAAGCCGCATCCGGAAATCGCCATGATATTCCAGGATGCCAATCTGCTGCCCTGGCGTAACCTCGAAGGCAATATCAATTTGCCCTTCGAGCTCAAGCGCGTTGCGCCCGACCGCCAGCGCATCCGCCAGCTTCTCGACCGTGTCGGTCTCACCGGCTTCGAGAACAAATTTCCCCGCGAGCTTTCTGGCGGGATGCAGCAGCGCGCCTCGATCGTTCGCAGCCTGTCGGTGAACCCGTCCGTTCTGCTGATGGATGAGCCGTTCGGAGCGCTCGATGCCTTCACCCGCGATGAGATGAATCTTCTCATTCAGGAAATCTGGATGGAGACTCGCAAGACCATTGCCTTCGTGACGCATTCGATTGCCGAGGCGATCTTTCTTGCCGACCGTGTCGTCGTCATGTCGGCGAGGCCCGGCCGTATCACCTCGATCTATGATGTCGATATTCCAAGGCCCCGGCCGGTCGAAATCCAGACACGTCCGGAGTTCATCGAGCGGGTGCTCAAGATCAAGTCGCGCATCGAGCACGGCCGCGGGCCGGCGCCGGGGCTCGCCATAACCTAATCGATCCAAGGAGTTGATGCGTGGAGAGAACGGCGGGCGATCAGATCCCGGAATTCAACAAGAAACAGGCAGCCGCCGCCGGCGTCGGCCTTTCCGGCATGACCTCGCTCGGCCTCGGCGGTCACCGCACCAAGCTCGAGGTCCTGGTCATCATCCTCGTTGCCGTGTTCATCATCGGCGGCACCGAATTCCTGCTGACGCTTTTCAAGGTTCCGCATTATGTGCTGCCGAAACCCAGCCAGATCATCATGGCGCTCTTCACCGAATGGAAGTTTCTGTGGCCGCATCTGTTGATCACGCTTTACGAGCTCTTCGTCGGCTTCGCCATCGGCGGCTCGATCGGCTTCATCATGGCCGCAGTCATCACGCAGTTTCCTTTCGTCGAGAAAGTCGTGACGCCCTATATTCTGCTGCTGGTCACGACGCCGATGCTGGCGCTCGTTCCGCTGCTGATCTTGCGTTTCGGTTTCGGCAGCGAGCCGCGCATCATCGCGGTGGCGCTGGCCTCAGGCCCGATGGTGATGATCAACTCAGCCACCGGCTTCCGCCGCGTCGATCTGGCGAAGATCGCGCTCGCCCGCTCCTTCGGCGCCAGCACGCTCCAGATCTTCACCAAAATCCGCATTCCCATGGCCATGCCGATGATCATTGTTGGGCTGATGGTCGGCTCGATCTTCGGATTGTTGACCACGATTGGCGCGGAGATGGTCGGCGGCGCGGAGGGTCTCGGCAATCGCCTCACCTATTATTCGGCCCTGATCCGCATGCCGCAGTTCTTCGCCATCATTCTCATCCTGGCAATTCTCGGCATATCCATCTACGTTTTTTTCTACTGGCTCGGAAAGAGATGGGCCGGCTGGGAGGCATGAGTTAAAACACGAGTGGAGAGAGGAAACGATATGAGTAACGACAGGATTGGCGATTTCATGATCGGCCGCCGCCGGCTGCTGACGCTGACCGCGGCCGGTATATCGGCTGCCGCGATCGGCGGTTTCGGCACCGTTCGGCGCGCGCGTGCCGCGGATACGATCCGCTGGGTGTCCCCGCGCGGCACCATCGAGGTGCTCGATGATTATCCCTATTGGGTCGGCAAGAAGTTCGGTTATTTCGGCGACATCGAGACGACGCTGGAGCCCGGACCGTCCGATGCGACCGCCACGGTGAAGCTCGTCGACCAGAACCAGGCCGATGTCGGCTATCCCTCGCCCGGCGTGTTCTCGCTGGCGCTGGCCCAAGGCATACCGCTCGTCTCAGTGTTTCACATGGGCGGCAGCGACGTCTTCGATTTCGCCTTCCGCAAGGGTGAGGCGCCCAAGGATCTCAAGGCGCTCGAAGGCAAGACCGTCGTTCTCGGCAGTGCCGGCTGGCAGTCGATCGCCGATCCGATGCTCAAGGCCGCGGGAGTCGACATCACCAAGGTCAAATATGTCGATGCCGGCTGGCCGACCTGGGGAACCGCTTTGGCGCAAGGCAAGGGCGACTCCGCCCTGACCTGGGAGGGCCTCCGCGCCCAGTGGAAAGGGCAGGGGCTGGACTTCGACTATATCCTCGGCCGCAACTTCTCGAAGCTTCCAGCCAACAGCTTCGTTATTCGGAAAGCCGATTTCGACGATGCCGCGAAGAAGGAACTCTACGGCCGGTATTTCCAGGGTTGGGCGGCGGGCCTCGAATTCGGGCAGCACAATCCCCGCGCCGCGACGCAGATCGTCATGGAGCAGTTCCCCGGCCTCGCTTCGCAGATGACCCCGCCTGTTGCCACCGAATCCATGATGCAGCTTGCAAATGTGTTTGCAGGCCGCATGGATGAGCGCAAAAAATGGGGCTATCACCTCCCGGAAAGCTGGCAGCTGTTCTTCGACATCGGCCGCGAGATCGGCCAGATCACCGGCGACTTCAAGGTCGAAGACGTGGTGAAGAACGATCTCATCGATGTCGCCAACAGCTTCGATGCGGCAAAGGTCAAGGCCGATGCGGAGGGCTTCCAGCTCTCGGAGGATTACAAGACCGTCGACGTCGAAGCCATTCGCGCTGCGCTTTAGCACTGGGCGGCGGCGTTCGCGCCGCCGCATCTCCTCGAACTGTTAGAGAGAACGATGCTCGTCTTCGATCACGTCGGTATCACCACCACCGTGCCGCAGCCCGATGAGAATTGGGTGGAGCAGAGCAGGGTGTGGGTCACCGATCCCCGCCATCATCCAGAACATATCGAATTCCTGCGCTACGAACCCGACAGCACGGTTCCCCGCGCCGTGCAGGACAATCCGCATATCGCTTTTCGCGTCCAATCGCTGGCACCCTACATGAAGGATCAGGAAATCCTCATCCCGCCCTTCGTTGTCGCCGATTTCGTTGAAGTGGTATTTGTGCGCAAGCACAATACGGTTTTCGAGTACATGCATTACCTGAAGGAGGGCTGGTTCGGAAACTAGCGCCTCCATGAGCTACAGGGCCATCTATACTTACGCCTGGGATCTCGCTGAAACCGGCACGAAAGCCGCCGTGAAGGAATTCCGGCGTCTTGGTCTCGACACGGTGACCTATGCCGGCAGCTATCACGCCGGCAAATTTCTCCGTCCGCATGGCCATCGCGGCAAGGTCTATTTCCCAGAAGACGGCACGGTTTATTTCAAACATGATCCCCGCCGCTACGGCGTGATCAAGCCCATTGCCAACACCATGCTCGCCGAGCGCGACATTCTGCGCGAGCTGACCGGGCTGAAGAACATCAACGCAAATGTCTGGCTGGTGCTCCTGCACAACACGCTGCTGGGAACCGCCCACCCCGATGCCACGGTCGCCAACGCTTTCGGCGACCGCTATGTCTATAGCCTTTGTCCCTCTGCGCCAGAGGCGCGCGCCTATGCCGTCGGCCTCGCGCGCGATGTCACCGAGACTTATCCGGTCTCCGGCCTCTCGCTGGAAACGCCCGGCTTTCTTCCCTATGCGCATGGTTTCCACCATGAATTCGCGCTGAATATGCCGAACCGCTGGCTCGACAGCGCGCTCGGTCTCTGTTTCTGCCCGCATTGCCTGAAAGGTGCATCGGCCGCCGGCATCGATGCGAAGCGGCTCAAATCGCGC
>DATFOT010000432.1:0-3164 GCA_035265265.1 Aestuariivirgaceae bacterium
ATTCCACCATAGAGGAGCGGCGCCGGGATCGACAGAAGCCGCACCCACACACCGACGAGCGGCAGGTTGAGCACGAGCAGCATTGCATTGCCGATATAGAGGCTGGCAATCAATCCCCACACCAATTGGCTTTGCCCCGTGAACAGCAGCGGTCCCGGATGCAATCCATATTGCTGGAAGGCGGCGAGCATGATCGCCGCGGTAGCCGACGTCGGCAGGCCGAGCGTGAGCAGCGGCACCAAAACCCCCGCGACGGCGGCATTGTTCGCCGCTTCCGGTCCGGCGACGCCTTCGATCGCACCGCGACCGAATTCCTCGGGCCGGGGCGACAGCTTCTTCTCGAGCGTATAGGACAGAAACGTCGGAATTTCCGTACCCCCGGCCGGCAGCGCACCGAAGGGAAAGCCGAGCGCGGTACCGCGCAGCCAGGGCCGCCAGGAGCGTCTCCAATCTTCACGGCTCATCCACAGCGAGCCCTTGACCGCCTCGATTTTTGCCGAGGCAAGCGCCGGGCGCGAAGCGATATAGAGCGCCTCACCCACCGCAAAGAGCCCCACCGCCACGACCACGATGTCTATGCCGTCCAGAAGCTGCGGCATGCCGAATGCAAATCGCGCCTGGCCCGTCAGCGTGTCGATGCCGACGAGCCCGACGGCCAGTCCGATGAACAGGCTGATAAGGCCCCTGACGCGTGATTCACCAAGCAATCCCGTGACCGTCACGAAGGCCAGCACCATGAGCGCGAAATATTCCGCCGGGCCGAATTTGAGCGCGAGCTTAATCGCCAGCGGCGCCAGGAACGTCAGCAGGATCGTGCCGATAGTTCCCGCAACGAACGAGCCGATGGCGGCAGTTGCGAGTGCCGCCGCGCCGCGCCCGCGCTTGGCCATCTGGTTCCCCTCGACCGACGTGATGATCGAGCCGGATTCGCCGGGCGTGTTGAGAAGGATCGACGTCGTGGAGCTTCCATACATGGCGCCGTAATAGAGGCCTGCGAACATGATGAACGCGCCCGTCGGATCGAGATGGCTGGTCAGCGGCAGCAGGAGCGCGATCGTCAGCGCCGGCCCGATGCCGGGCAGAATGCCGATCACAGTGCCGAGCGTGACGCCGAGCAGCGACCAGAGAAGATTGCTGATCGTCAGTGCGGTGGAAAAACCGGTAGCGAGATTTTCCAGCGCCGACATCATGACCAGCCTGCGAACGCCCCTGCCGGAAGCTTCAGCCCCAGTCCGTATACGAAAGTCACATAGGCCACGGCTGAAAGAGCCAACCCGACCAGCCCGTCGCGCAGATAACGCCGGCTGCCGAACCCTACCGCCACCAGGACGAACAGAATGGTTGACGACAGGATGAAACCGAGGCTCGGCATCAGCAGCGCATCGAGGATGATACCGCCGCTGATGATCATGATAGGCCAGAGACTGACGGCATGATCCGCTGCCGGTGTCTGCGCGCCCTTCCAGCTCTCGATCGCGTATAGAATGCCGAGCACAATCATTCCCGCCGCGACAACAAAAGGAAACACCCGGGGCCCTACCCGCGAATATGAGGGAGCGACCGTGATCGACAGTGTCCCAGCCAGGATTAATATGCCGAGCAGCACCAGGGCAAAACCGAGGAATAGCTCTCCTAGCGGCCTGCCGCCGGTGTTCATCTCTCTACTTGACCAGGCCGATCTGCTTCAGCGTGGCTGTGACGCGTTCATTCTCCTGCTTGAGGAAACTGGCGAATTCATCGCCCGAAAGATAAAGATCCATCCATTGCTTGTCGGTAAGGACTTTTTTCCACCCATCGCTCTTCACTGTCGTGTCGACAGCCTGCAGCAATGCAGCCTTTTGCGCATCGTCGATACCCGGCGCCGCCACGATCGCCCGCCAGTTCGCCAGATCCACGGCCACCCCCTGCTCCTTCAGCGTGGGGATATCCGTGCCTTCGAGCCGTTCCGGCGATGAAATGGCAAGTGCCCTGAGCTCACCCGACTTGATCTGGCCGATCCATTCGCCGAGCCCGCTGATGCCGACGGTGACATGGCCTCCCATGACCGCGGCAAGCGCTTCGCCGCCGCCCGAGAAGGGTACGTAATTGACCTTGGAGCCCTCGATGCCCGCCGTTTGCGCGATCAGTCCGGCAAGAATGTGATCCGTGCCGCCTGCCGAGCCGCCGCCCCACGACACCGATCCTGGATCGGCTTTGAATTTGGAGATCAGATCCGCAAGGCTGGTGATGTCGGACGACGCCGGGACGACCAGTACCTCATATTCACCGGTTAGCCGGGCGATGGGCGTGACCTGATCGAGCGTCACCGGCGAGTTATTGGTCAGTATCGCCCCAACCATCACGAGGCCGTTGACCAGGAGCGCATTGCCGTTGCCCTTGTGCTTGTCGACGAATTGCGAAAGGCCGACGGTTCCGCCCGCGCCGGGAACATTATCGACCGTCACAGTTTTGGCGACGCCGGCACCCTGCATGCTTTCCTGGAGTGCGCGCGCCGTCTGGTCCCAGCCACCCCCCGGTGCCGCAGGTGCGATCAGCAGAAGCTCATCGAGCGCAAGCGCCGGCCCCGCCGACCCGAGAACCAGGGTCATGGCCGCGGCGCGCAGAAGATGGGCAAGGGTGTAGCGTTTCATGACAAACCTCCCGGGGAACGATGAACTTGAAATTTTACGAACCATAGACCGCCCTTAGGAGTTGCGCCACCGCAATTCGCCCCTCCAGGGGCGGTGTTGAACTGTCAATTTGCCGCCCGCTGCGGTCAAGTCCAGTCGGCACAACGGGGTTTACTCTTCGAACTTCCGATATGCTGCGGAACTGCTGCCATGAGCGAAGCCAAGGACGATTTTATTGCCCGCACGGTTCAATACTGGAACCCCGGCAAGACTTTGGAATGGCAGCGTGCCGGCATCGATCTCGTCATCGACCGCCGCGAAGGCTATTATCTCTACGATATGGATGGCCGGCGCCTGATCGACGTCCACATCAACGGCGGCACCTACAGTCTCGGCCACCGCAATCCGGAGGTCATTGCCGCGGTTCGCGCCGGCATGGACCATTTCGACATGGGCAATCATCACTTCCCTGCGCTGATGCGCACACGCCTGGCGGAGAAGTTTGCCGCCCTTTCGCCTGCCGGCCTGCACTATACCATGTATGGTTCCGGCGGC
>DATFOT010000433.1:0-4147 GCA_035265265.1 Aestuariivirgaceae bacterium
CCCTTGCCGTTCTTGCCGTATATGGCGGGGAGCGCGTTGGATTATTGGGCGGCGGTCTGGCCCCAGGGCACACCCAGAACACGCTGTCGCGTCTTGCCGAATCGCTCACCTCTCCAGAATCCGGCTTCCCCGTCCATCCGAAATTGTCGCGATTCTCCGTGTGCGTTCTGTTCAGCGATTTTCTGGATCCCCTGCCGGCGATTGCCGCGCGACTCGCTCCGATCGCATCTCAAGTGCAGAAAGGTCATCTCGTGCAGATTGCCGACCCTGCCGAGGAAAATTTCCCCTATCGGGGCCGCACGGAATTCACCGAAATGGCCGGAACGCAAAACCTCACATTCGGCCGCCCCGAATCTCTCAAGGACAATTATCAGGCGCTTTATTGGCGTCAGCGCGCTTCGGTCAAGGACCTGGCCCGCCGCCTCGGCTGGACCTTCAGCATTCACCATACGGACCAGTCGCCCCACCACCTGCTGCTGTCGCTCTACATGCTCGTGGCCAATGATCTCCAGCGCTCCAAATCCTACCGCGCGGGTGCGGCATGATCGCGACCCTGGCCTCGATCGGCTTCGCGTTCCCCGCTGCTCTGTGGGCGCTGGTCGCATTACCGGTGATCTGGTGGCTCTTGCGATTCACCCCGCCGAGACCGCAACGCATCGCCTTTCCGCCTTTCCGGCTGCTGCGCGAGCTCATGTCGACCGAAGAACAGCCCGACCGCACGCCATGGTGGCTTATTCTCTTGCGGCTTGCACTCGCCGCACTGATCATCTTGGCTATCGCGCGCCCGATGCTCGGGGCAAACGAAATTGGTCTCGGCAATGCCCGCCCCCTGCTGATTGTTTTCGATGATGGGTGGGGAGCCGCTCGCGAGTGGCAGAAGCGGATGACTTATCTCTCCGGCATCGTCGCCAATGGCGAGCAGCAAGCTCGGCTCATGGCCCTTGCCACGACCACGCCCAAATCGCGCAACTCGGAAATCCGTCTCGACCGTGCCTCCGCGCTCAAACCGATCCTTGGCACGCTCGCGCCCCAGTCACTCAACACCGATCGTATTGCCTTGCTCGAGCGGCTGCGCAAAAATTTTGCTGGGCTCGCAGGGCTCGAAATCATCTGGCTTTCCGACGGGCTGGACTCCGGCACGGCAGAGACCTTCGCCGAGGGCTTGGCTGCGCTCGCCAATGGCGGGGCGACAGTGTCGGTCGTCGCGCCGCAGTCCGAGGCCTTGGGCGCCGCTTTGTCGGCAGCAGCCATCGACAAGGGCGGCATCAGGGTAACCGCGCTTCGGCCCTCCGCGGCAGCCGCCCGCAAGATCACCTTGCGCGCAGTCGCCGGCAATGGGCGAAGCCTCGTCGAGCAGCCGCTGGATTTTGGATTGACTGATCTCAAGGGCGAGGCGGTCCTCAATTTGCCGCTCGAGCTGCGCAACGAGCTTGCCCGCATCGAAATCGCCGCCGAGCACGACGCCGGGGCCGTCCGTCTCGTCGACGACCGCTGGCGCCGCAAGGCGGTCGGCATAGCTACCGGCGCGTCGCTGGAGCTCGAGCAGCCCCTTCTTTCGCCCCTCTATTATGTCACCCGTGCCCTTGAGCCTTTTGCTGAACTGCGTGAACCCCCCGATGATGCTGGCGGCCTAGGTGAGCTGATTGCCGGCGGCCTCTCCATGCTCGTATTGGCCGACATCGGCATAATCCCCGCCTCGAGCCGCGAATCCATCGTCGAGTGGGTGGAAAATGGCGGCGTGCTGGTTCGCTTCGCGGGTCCGCGGCTTGCCGGCGGCAATGACGATCTGGTGCCGGTGGAGCTGCGCGCGGGCGGCCGCGAGCTTGGCAGCGCCTTGAGCTGGGAAGAGCCGCAGGCCGTCGCCGCTTTTGAGGAGGGCTCACCTTTTGCCGGGCTCGTTATCGATCCGGATGTCAGGGTTCGCCGCCAGGTTCTGGCCGAACCATCCGCCGATTTGCCTGATCGCATCTGGGCCAATCTAGCCGATGGCACGCCGCTCATAACGGCTGCGCCTCGCGGCAAGGGTCTGCTGGTCTTGTTTCACGTCACGGCAAATTCCGACTGGTCCAATTTGCCCCTCTCCGGGATTTTCGTCGACATGCTGAGGCGTCTTCTCGACCTCGCCCCAGGCGTCGGTTCGGGCGAGTCGGCCAAGGGGCAGGCCAGCACTGCTGCCGCCGCCTATACGCCGTCGCGGGCTCTCAATGGTTTCGGCGAGTTGTCCGACATGCCGGCCGACGCCGCACCCATCCCCGCCCAGGAGATCGACAAGATAGTGCCGTCGCCTCGTCACCCCGCGGGCCTCTATTTGCGCGGCGGGGCGACACGGGCCCTGAACGTCGCCGTCGACGAAGCAGGCTTTCGTGCTCTGGGCACACTGCCCTCGAAGATCCGTCGATTGAGTTTCGAGGCTTCTGCCGCCAAATCACTGGCCGGGCCGCTTCTCGCAGCCGCTCTCATGCTGTTCATTCTCGACACGCTTATCGCCATGACATTGGCAGGCGTGTGGCAGCGGCTCCGGCTCACCAACCACAGCGCAACGGCAACGCTTGTCTTCTTCGCCATGATCTTTGCTGTCAGCCTGCCCGGCCTCGCCCAGGATCACCCCCCGTCATCGCCTGAGGACGTTTTCGCCATCGAAGCGACCACGACCACAAGGCTCGCCTATGTTGCGACAGGCGACAAATCGATTGACGATCTGAGCCTCGATGGCCTCCGCGGTCTCACCTCCGTTCTCAAACAGCGCACCGCGGTCGAACCGGGCGAGCCCATGGCGGTGAATATCGAGCGCGATGAGATCGTGTTTTTCCCCCTGCTCTATTGGCCTCTGAGCGCCGCGGCACCGCAATTGTCGCGCGAGGCGCTGGCGAAAATCGATAAATACATGAAGCACGGCGGCACGATTCTATTCGACACGCGCGATGCCACGAGCTCCGTCTTCAGCCCGTCGGGGGTATCGCCCGAGACCCAGTCGCTGCGTACGCTGCTTGCCGATCTCGATATTCCTCCGATTGAGCCTGTGCCCGAGAACCATGTCCTCACCAAGTCCTTTTACCTGATGCAAACTTTTCCCGGCCGCGGGAACCAAGGTCAATTGTGGGTCGAGGCCCAGGGCGAGCGCAACACGACCACCGACGGCGTGACCTCCATCATTATCGGCTCCAATGACTATGCTGCCGCATGGGCGATCGACGCCAATGGCGCGCCGCTGCTTCCCGTTGCTCCAGGTGGCGAGGACCAGCGTGAGTTCGCCTATCGCACCGGCATCAACATCGTGATGTATGCGCTGACGGGCAATTACAAATCCGACCAGGTTCATGTGCCAGCACTACTCGAGCGTCTTGGGCAGTAGGAAAAGCCATGGACCTCTCGTTTGAACTCAGCCCTCTCATTCCCGCGCCTCTGGCTTATCTGCTGATCGCTGCGGCAGCCGTCCCCTTGCTCTTGGCTCTCATTATCCGCGCCCGCGGTGCGCTGTTGCGTGCTCTCGCTCTTGCCGCGCTCGCCCTGGCGCTGCTCAATCCCGTCATTCGCCAGGAGGATCGCGAACCTCTTTCCGACGTGGCTGTGCTCGTCGTGGATAAAAGTCTGAGCCAGGCGATCGGCAACCGCACCGGGCGAACCGATGATGCGGTGAAGAAGATTTCAAACGCCGTCGCGAAATTGCGCCAAACCGAGATTCGTACCGTCACCGTGCAGTCGGCCGAAGGCAAGGAGCAGGAAGGCACGCGCGCCTTCGAAGCCTTGAATTCTGTCTTGGCCGACATCCCGCCTGAACGCTACGCCGGCGCCATAATGATCACCGACGGCCAAGTCCACGACGCGCCCAAGAGCCTGCGCGCCTTGGGTTACGACGGCCCCTTGCACGCATTGATAACCGGTGCCCGCAACGAAACCGACCGCCGCCTGGTGGTCGAGCGGTCGCCGCGGTTCGGCATTGTCGGCCAGCAGCAGAGCTTCGCATTCCGCATCGACGATCAGGGATCGGGCGCAGCCACCGCGCCGGTCGAGGTAACGATAACCTATGACGACGGCAGTTCCGCGACGCTCACCGCACGACCGGGCGAGTCCGTCGAAGTTTCCATCGACATCAAGCATGGCGGGCGCAACTACACGGAAGTGGCGGTCGCACCCCTCGCCAGCGAGA
>DATFOT010000434.1:0-11722 GCA_035265265.1 Aestuariivirgaceae bacterium
GCAGATGATGGCTTTTTTGCCGATCGCGTTGAGACTGTCGCCAAGGCCGACCGTGGTGGTGGTCTTGCCTTCGCCGGCGGGCGTGGGGTTTATGGCGGTGACAAGAATGAGCTTGCCCCGAGGCCGGTCCTTCAGGCCGGCGATGTAGTCGAGGTGGACCTTCGCCTTGGTATGGCCGAAAGGGATTAGGCTTTTTTCGGGAATGCCGAGGCGCGATCCGATCTCGATCACCGGCTTCATCACGGCTTGGCGGGCAATTTCAATATCGCTCTTCACGGTGACCATCGATTCAGGAACTCCCCTCAGGCAGGCAGATATAACGAAGGCCAGGGCCCGGCTCTTATGGCTTGCGACGCTTTTGGCGCAATCGCGACCTGGCAAGCACGAGGGAGCAGACCTTGACCGAACGGAGGGCGACTTTACTGTCTGCCGGCCAAGGTGCAACAGGGGTAGAGGAAGAAATGCGTAACTTTCAATTGCCCGGCAGGTCGACCGTCCATGCGCTGAACGGAATGGCGGCGACATCCTCGCCGGCGGCGTCGCTGGCGGCCGTCGAGGTGCTGCGCGCCGGGGGCAATGCCGTGGATGCGGCCGTAACGGCGGCGGGCGTGCTGTGCGTGAGCGAGCCGCATATGACGGGAATCGGCGGGGATTGTTTTGCGATCATCGGCAGGCCGGATGGCGCGATCATCGGGCTGAATGCTTCGGGACGGGCAGCGAAAACAGCGGATGGCGATTGGCTCAAGGCTGCGCGGCTCGGCACAATCGATCCAGACAGCGTTCATTCCGTTACCGTGCCCGGAGCAGTCGACGGGTGGAGCACGCTACTTTCCAAATTCGGAACCATGACCCTGGCCGAGGCCCTGCAGCCTGCCATCCGACTGGCGGAGGAAGGCTCACCCGTGGCACCACGGGTTGCGCTCGACTGGGCCCAGGAATCGGAGCGGCTGAAACGCAGTGAAGGCGCGCGCATGCATCTCCTTCCGGGGGGGCGCGCACCCAAGGCCGGAGAGGTGATGCTCTATCCAGCCTTGGGCAAAACTCTGCGCGCAATCGCGAAACATGGACGGGAGGGTTTCTACACGGGCGAGGTCGCCGAGGATATCGTCAAGCATCTCGCCTCGCTCGGGAGCTTGCTGAGGCTTGAGGATTTCGCCGAGACGGCAGCGGAATTCGTAGAGCCCTTGTCTTCGGCCTTCGCGGATCATGAGGTTTTGGAGCTGCCGCCCAACGGCCATGGGCTGACGACACTCATCGCTCTGAATATTCTGCGGCAGCTCGATATCGGGCGGCATGCGGCCGACAGCGCGGAACGCATGCATCTGGAAATCGAGGCCATGCGGCTCGCCTGGATTTACCGCAGCCGGCATGTGGCCGACATGGCTTATGTGGATGTGCCGGTCGAAGCGCTGCTCAGCGAAAAGCTCGCGCAACAGCTCGCTGGATCGATATCGATGGACAAGGCCTTGATGGATCCCGAAGGCCTTGCGCCGATGCCGAAGGCCGACACGGTTCACCTGGCCGTGGTCGATGGCCAGCGGATGGCGGTCTCGTTCATCAATTCGATCTTCTATGCTTTCGGCTCGGCGATCGTGACGCCCAGGACAGGGGTGACGCTGCAGAACCGGGGTGCCGGTTTCGTCACCGATCCCCGCCATCCCAATTGCATCGGGCCCCGCAAGCGACCGCTGCATACGCTCATGCCGGGCATGATCACACACCAGGGGAAGATCAGCCATAGTTTCGGGGTGATGGGCGGGTCCTATCAGCCGATGGGGCATCTCACTGTTGCGGTGAATAGGCTCATCTATGGGATGGACGTGCAAGAGGCGCTCGATTTTCCGCGGTATTTCCACGAACAGGGGACTGTCGGCATCGAAGAGGGCGTCCCTGCCAAAGCTGCCGAGCGTCTGCAGAACAAGGGCCATCACGTCGAGCGAGTGAGTGAACCCCTGGGCGGGGGACAATTCATCGAGATCGACCGCAGGTCGGGTTCGCTCATCGGCGGTTCCGATCCGCGGAAGGACGGCATGGCGATCGGCTGCTGAATTCTTTCGCGTTTGTTTACCACTCATGCGCTAGCCTTGGCGCTGATCCGGCCCCCATGCCGCTTTCTTCCGGAAAGCGCATGCGCGGTTCGCTTCGGGAACGAAGAGGACGATCAAGTGAGTGAGAGTTCATCCCGGCGCGCGGAAGGGCAGGACGGTGACGAGGGCGATGGGCTTCTCCTCGAAGCCCTCTCGGCGGCCGGCCAGACGGCCTATTCGTGGTCACTGGCAAGCGACCGGCTCAATTGGAGCGCCAATGCCGCGGAAGTGCTGGGCATCGCCGATGAAAGTCTGGTGCTGAGCGGACGGGGCTATGCATGCCTGCTCGATCCAGACAATTTCGCCAGCCGCTTCGAAGCGGTCATGCACACGGCAGAAATCGATGAAGGCCGAGGCGTGCCGTTTCAAATCGAATATCTATTTCGGCCGCGCGGGCGGGCGGATGAGGCATCGCGATGGCTCGAGGATTCGGGCCGGTGGTTCGCCGGGCCCGACGGGCGGCCCGACAGGGCGGTCGGGGTTGTGCGGCAAATCGACGACCGTTACCAGCGCGATCAGCAGCTCAGATTCCGCGGCAATTGCGATCCTTTGACCGGCATGATGAATCGGGGGCGGATGGCCGAGGCCCTGGGCGAGATCATGGCAGCGTCGCGACGGGAGGAGCGGTCTTGCGCATTTCTCATCGCCACCATCGCCAATCTGAGCATGGTCAATGACGCTTATGGCTTCGACATCGCCGATGAGGTGATCATCGCACTGGGGCGCCGGCTGCGCCAAGTGGTGCGCATGGGCGATGCCATCGGGCGGTATTCGGGAGCAAAGTTTGGAATCATCCTGTCGAATTGCAGCGAAAGCGAGCTCAAGTCGGCGGCGGAACGTTTCTTGAGCATCGCGCGGGAAAGCGTCATCGAGACGGACGTCGGACCGGTATGGGCGATGCTGTCGATCGGCGGCCTGGTCCTGCCGAAATTTGCCGAGAGTCCCAATCTAGCCATGGCACGGGCGGAGGAAGCTCTGTCAGAGGCCAAGCGGCTGCCGAGCGACGGGTTCGTATCATACCGGCCGTCGCCGGAAAAAATATCGGTCCGGAGCATCAATGCCCAATGTGCAGCGGAAATCGTCAGCGGGCTCAAGGAAGACCGCTTCACCCTGGCGTTCCAGCCGATCATCGATGCGCGCAGCGACCGCGTGGTGATGCATGAGGCGCTGCTGCGCCTGAAGACACCCGATGGAATGGACATTGCCGCCGTTCATCTCGTGCCGATAGCGGAAAAACTCGGCCTCGTCAGGCTCATCGACCGGCGGGTGGTCACGCTGGCCGTCGATACGCTCAAACGCAATCCGCAGGCGCAGCTGACGCTCAACGTGTCTGGAATTACAGCGACGGATCCCAGATGGTTCAACCCGATCATGGAAATGCTGGCAGAGGAGAAGGACGTCACCAGCCGGCTTACTGTCGAGATCACCGAAACCGCGGCGCTCAATGATTTGACCGAGACGGCGCTGTTCATCACGGGCCTGAGGCAATTGGGGTGCGCGGTAGCGATCGACGATTTCGGCGCAGGCTATACGTCGTTCCGTAATCTCAAGGTGCTCAACGTCGACATGGTCAAGCTCGACGGATCGTTCTGCCAGAATCTGTCGACCAACCGCGACAATCAATATTTCGTCCGCTCACTGATCGACCTTGCCCGGAAGTTCGAATTGAGAACGGTCGCCGAGTGGGTACAAACTCAGGAGGACGCGTTGCTGCTTAAATCCTGGGGGATCGACTTTCTCCAGGGCGCGATTTACGGAGACGCGGTATCCGACCCGCACTGGCCGTTGGAGCCGAGCGCCGATGCCGAGCCGGCCATGCACAATATGGCGCATGCCGATGCCGGCCGTGAGGAGAATGCGCCGGAGCTCGGCGACGATCCTATCCCTGCTCCAGCAGAGAGCGATGCTCCGGATTTTTCGCGGCTGAGAATGGCGCTCACCGTGCTCGACCGGCAGTTCGGCGGGAGCGGTGCCATGATCTCGAAAGCCGCCGCGGTCTAGTTCAGGACGTCTTCTGGCTCAATTTTTCGATACGGCGCTGCATCTCGCGCAGCTGCTCCTGCATGGCCTTCAGCTCGCTTGCGGCAGACGCAGGTTCGCGCGAAGCTGGTGCGGCTTCCGGCGGGTGGTCCTTGGGGGCGGCGAACGGATTGAAAAGTTTCATGGCGTTCTCGAACATCGCCATGTTCTTCTTCACCTGGTCGTCGATAACCTTGAAAGGCTCAGGATTCACACCGAGGCTGTTCAACAGCTGGTCGCGCAGATGTTGCTGGTGGCGGGTAAGCTGCTCCAGCGACATCTCGAGATAGCTCGGTACGAAGGCCTGCAGCTGGTCGCCATAGAAGCGGATGAGCTGACGAAGAAATTTGATCGGCAGGAGATTGTGGCCCTTGTTCTCCTCCTCAAAGATGATCTGGGTGAGAACAGAGCGGGTGATATCTTCGCCGGTCTTGGCGTCGTGGACGGTGAAATCGGCGCCCTTCTTCACCATATCCGCCAGATCCTCGAGGGTCACATAGGCGCTCGTGGCCGTGTTGTAGAGACGGCGATTGGCGTATTTCTTAATGAGGACGGGTTCGGCGGCGGGCTGGTCGTTCAAAGCCGTACTCCTTCACTGGCCCGAGCACTGGCCCGAGGGTCTGCGACCCAAGCCAAGCTTGAATAATTGTCGCGCGGTGCAGTGCGGAATGGCAAGGGCAAAATGAGGCAGTGCAGCGAGGGCGCCGCAGCAATGCCGCATTGCAAGTGCGTTTCTTTTCTGTACAACCGTCTTAACCATTAATGCAGGAGTTTTCTCATGGCGACAGATCAGAGCGTGGTCATCGTATCGGCCGCCAGAACACCGGTCGGATCGTTCAATGGCGCTCTGTCATCGGTGCCGGCATCACAGCTGGGCACGGTGGCCCTCAAGGCGGCGATGGAGCGGGCGAAACTTGAGCCAAAGGACGTCGAGGAGATCATCCTGGGGCAGATCCTGACGGCCGGGCAGGGACAGAATCCGGCACGGCAAGCCTCGGTCGGCGCCGGTATTCCGGTCGAGAGCCCGGCATGGGGCGTGAACCAGCTGTGCGGCTCGGGCCTGAGGGCGGTGGCGCTCGGCTATCAGCAGATCACCAGCGGTGATGCAAAGATCGTCGCCGCCGGCGGGCAGGAGTCGATGAGCCTCGCGCCGCACTGCCAGCATCTGCGCAATGGCGTGAAGATGGGCGATTTCCAGCTCATCGATACGATGATCAAGGATGGGCTGTGGGATGCCTTCCACGGCTATCACATGGGGAACACGGCGGAAAACGTCGCCCGCCAATGGCAAATCACGCGCGAGACACAGGATCAATTCGCGGTCGCCTCGCAGAACAAGGCCGAGGCGGCGCAGAAGGCCGGCAAATTCAAGGACGAGATCGCGCCCGTCACCGTCGCGTCGCGCAAAGGCGACGTCGTGGTCGATCAGGACGAGTATATCCGGGCGGGCGCAACTCTCGATCAGGTGGCGAAGCTCAGGGCGGCGTTCCTGAAAGACGGAACAGTGACGGCCGGCAATGCGTCCGGCATCAATGACGGGGCGGCGGCTGTTATTCTCATGGGCGAACAGGAAGCGGAACGGCGCGGACTCGAGCCGCTCGCACGAGTCGTATCGTGGGCGCATGCCGGCGTCGATCCATCGATCATGGGAACCGGTCCCATTCCCTCCTCGCGAGCCGCGCTGAAGAAAGCGCAATGGAAGGTCGATGATCTCGACTTGATCGAAGCCAATGAAGCATTCGCCGCGCAGGCCTGCGCGGTCAACAAGGACATGGGCTGGGATCAATCGAAGGTGAACGTCAATGGTGGAGCGATCGCACTCGGCCATCCCATCGGCGCATCGGGCGCGCGGGTGCTCGTCACCCTGCTGCATGAGATGAAGCGGCGCGGGGGAAAGAAGGGATTGGCGACATTGTGCATCGGCGGCGGCATGGGTATCGCCATGTGCGTCGCTCGGGATTGAGCATCAGCTGAAACAGGGGAGGTCGCATGGCGCGGGTTGCGTTGGTCAGCGGCGGCACGAGAGGTATAGGCGGCGCCATTTCAAGGGCGCTGAAGGATGCGGGCTACAAAGTGGCGGCCAATTATGCGGGCAATGACGAGGCCGCGAAGAAATTTCATGCTGAGGCGAATATCGGCGTGTTCAAATGGGATGTCGGCGATTACCAGGCCTGTGCGGCCGGCATCAAAGCGGTGGAATCGGAGCTCGGGCCCATCGAGATCCTGGTCAACAATGCCGGGATCACTCGCGATGCGATGTTCCATAAGATGACGGCAGAGCAATGGGGGCAGGTGATCAATACCAATCTCACCTCGCTTTTCAACATGTGCCGTGCCGTCATCGAGGGCATGCGGGAACGCAATTTCGGACGCATCATCAACATTTCGTCGGTCAATGGCCAGAAGGGCCAGATGGGCCAGGTGAATTATTCGGCGGCCAAGGCCGGCGATCTCGGCTTCACCAAGGCGCTTGCGCAGGAGAGCGCGCGCAAGGGAATCACGGTGAACGCCGTGTGCCCGGGCTATATCGCGACGGAAATGGTGATGGCGGTGCCAAAGGACGTGCTGGACAAAACCATCCTGCCGCAGATTCCCACAGCGAGGCTCGGCCAGCCGGAAGAGGTGGCAAGGTGCGTGGTGTTTCTCGCCTCCGATGATGCAGGGTTCATCACCGGCTCGACGCTGACGGCGAATGGCGGGCAGTATATGATTTGAGGGAGCACGCGAATGGCTGTGGCTCTGTCGTATTTCTTGCATTCACAATTCGTCATTCGCGGGCTTGACCCGCGAATCTGCTCCCGGCACGAGATGGCCGGGTCTGCGCCCGGCCATGACGAAATTCGATGTGACGAGTGAGGGAATGCGCGGGAGGTGACCGCCAATGACGAGGTCGCTCAAGCCCGGTTCTTGCGCTCGCGAAGCTCGGCGAATACCTCAGCGTCGGTTGCCGCGGGCATGCCGATCATCTTGCGGATCTCCGCACTTTCCGGGCGCAGGAAGGGGTTCGCCGCCCGCTCGGCGCCGATCGTGGTCGGAAGGGTGGGCATCGATTTGGCGCGCAGATGAGTGACTTCTTCGGCGCGCTTCTGCAGGGCAAGGTTGCCCGGCTCGACGGTGAGGGCAAAGCGGGCATTGGCCAGCGTATATTCATGACCGCAATAGACGATCGTTTCGGGAGGCAGGCGGCGAAGGGTGTCGAGTGAAGTCCACATCTCACCCATGGTCCCCTCAATAACCCTGCCGCAGCCAAGCGAGAAGAGCACGTCGCCGACAAAGGCGAGATGATCCTCAGGCAGATGATAGACGATATGGCCGCTGGTATGGCCCGGTGCGTCGATGACGGTGACCGCGGCGCCGGAAAAGCGAAAACGCGCTCCGCCTTTCAGCGGCTTATCAAGAGCCGGGATCGGCACCGTGTCGGCCGCAGGTCCATGGACCGTGGCGCCCGACTGCTGTTTCAGGGCCGCGACACCGGCGGTATGGTCGCCGTGATGATGGGTCACGAATATGTCGGTGAGCGTCCAGCCGCGCTCGCGCAAGGCGCCGCCAATGGCATCCGCATCGGCGGCATCGATCGCGGCGGTCTGTCCGATAGCGGCATCGTGCAGCAGAACGGCATAATTGTCGGCAAGAATGGGAAATTGAAAGATTTCGAACCGGGCCATGGCAACCTCTTGTCGGTGAATTGATAGGATGGAGGGCGCTTCAGGTCCATAATTAAGGCTTCACCGACACCATGCTAGGGTCATGGGATGGATGTGGTCGATCTCAGGGAATTCTATGCCAGCCCGCTGGGGCAAGCCTCGCGGCGGCTGATCGCGCGGCGGCTCAGAAGCCGGTGGAATCATCTCGCCGGGGCAACGATCCTGGGGCTCGGCTATGCAACGCCTTATCTCGACGTGTTCCGGCAGGAGGCACGCGCCGTGCTGGGCTTCATGCCCGCCGAACAAGGTGTCGTGCATTGGCCGGCGGAGGGGCCAAGTGCGACCGCGCTCGTCGATGAAGTCGAATTGCCAATGCTCGACGGATCGGTTGATTTCGTGCTGGTGGTGCATGGGCTCGAACTTACCGACAGACGGTCGGAGATGCTGAGGGAAATTTGGCGGGTGCTGGCGCCGCAGGGGCGGGCGCTGCTTGTCGTGCCGAACCGGCGCGGCATGTGGGCAAGGTTCGATTCCACGCCCTTCGGTTACGGCCAGCCGTTCTCGCAGCTGCAACTGGCGCAGATGCTGCGAGAAGCGGAGTTCTCGCCGCTCGGCTGGTCGCAGGCGCTGTTCGTTCCCCCTCTGCCCCATGGTTTCCTGGTGCGTTCCGCGCCTGCCTGGGAACGGCTGGGCACATGGCTGTCGCGCGGTTTTTCCGGCGTGATCCTGGTCGAGGCGATGAAGCAGGTCTATGCCATCGCGCCTGGACGACGGGTGAAAAAGCTGGTGCCGAGCCTCAAGCCGGCGCTCGGCATCAAGCCCTTGCTGCAGCCTTAGAATCGGGGCTTGAGCGATTCCTTTGCTTTTCAAGGACCTCGCCCTTATGAATAGCGCCCGATTGCGCAGCTCAAACCAGCGCCCGTGATGGAAAAGCCAGTTTCTCCGCCAAATCTCGAAGGTCTCCGCCGCGAGATCGATGATGCCGACCGGGCGCTGCTCGATCAGCTCGAGCGGCGGTTTTCAGCCGTAGAGCGGGTAAAAGCGGTGAAGCAAGCGGGCGGGAGGCGAGCGCAACACCCGATGCGCCCGGCACGCGAGGCGCAGATCCTGCGCCAGCTCCTTGCCCGGAAGCCGGGAAATATTCCAGCTTCACTCCTGGTGCGGCTTTGGCGCAGCATCATCTCCAGCGCCACGAGCCTGCAGGCCAAAGTAACCGTTCATATCGGACAGGACGTCGAAGGCGATCATGGGCTGCGCGATCTCG
Source organism: Aestuariivirgaceae bacterium (assembly GCA_035265265.1). Lineage (GTDB taxonomy): Bacteria > Pseudomonadota > Alphaproteobacteria > Rhizobiales > Aestuariivirgaceae > DATBLQ01. The sequence goes on from DATFOT010000434.1 coordinate 9,015, forward strand.
TGCGCGATCATTTCCCCGATCTATCATTAAGCATCGGCGCCAATGACACCGAGGTCGTGGGCAGGCTCGCGGCCTCGCCCTTCGATGTTGCCGCGGTGAAAGCGGAGGGTGATTGGATCGTGCCGGCGATCAAAAATCTCGGCCATGGGATTCATGTGATGAGCGTCCTGCCGCTGCTCGCCCCGCAGGGCCAGCCGCCGCGGATCATCATTCTCGGGCGGGCCGCGGCGGAGCCGTCGGGCAAGGATCAGACGCTCATTGCGCTTGCCGGCGAGGGCCAGCAAGCGTTCAAGGATGCGATCTGGACGCTGCCGGCGGGTGGCTATCGCTTGTCGGGTCTTGAGGGCTTTCTCGAAGAAAAGAACGCGGTGCCGGCGGGAGCCTTCATGCTGGGGCGCTGCCCGCAGTCGCTTGGAGGCGGGACGTGACCATCATGCATGCGGAGAGACCGACACCCCGGCCGGGCGTTCTCGACATTACCGCCTATTCGCCGGGGAAAAGCACCGCACCCGGCGGCATCAAGATTCACAAGCTGTCGTCGAATGAATCCCCGCTCGGCCCAAGCCCGATGGCGGCCGCGGCGTTCACCAAGGCGAGCGAGCAGCTCGAGCGCTATCCAGACGGCTCGGCCGGCGCACTGCGCGAGGCACTCGGCAACCGTTACGGGCTGAAAGCGGAGAACATCGTGTGCGGCTCGGGCTCAGACGAGCTTTTGTCGCTCATCGGCCAGGCCTATCTGAAGGACGGTGACGAGGCGATTTACTCCGCTCACGGATTTCTTGTCTATCCGATCGTCATCAACGCGAACGGCGCCACGCCGGTCGTCGTGCCGGAGAAGGATCTCACGACCGACGTCGGCGCGATGCTGGGGCGCGTGAACAGCAAGACGAAGGTCGTGTTCCTCGCCAATCCGAACAATCCGACGGGCACGTATCTGCCGTTCCACGAGGTAAGGCGGCTGCACGCCGGGCTGCCGGCAAGCACGCTGCTCGTGCTCGATGCCGCCTATGCGGAATATGTCCGGCAGAACGACTATGGGGCAGGGGTGGAACTCGTCTCCACCTTCAGCAATGCGGTGATGCTGAGGACATTCTCGAAGGTTTATGGACTGGCGGGCTTGAGGATCGGGTGGGCCTATTGTCCACCGGATGTGGCCGATGCGCTCAACCGGATCAGGGGTGCGTTCAACGTCAATGCGCCGGCGATCGCAGCGGCCCAGGCGGCATTGGCCGATGCGGCGCATGTCGAGCGCGCAGTGGCGCATAACGACCAATGGCTGCCATGGCTCAGAGCGGAAATCGCCAAAATCGGGTACAGCACGACGCCGAGCGTGGGAAATTTTCTGCTGGTTCATTTCGCCAAGGGCGAAGCGCCGGAGGCGGATGCTTTCTTGAGCGCACGCGGCGTGATCCTCAGGCGCATGGAGGCCTATTGTCTTCCCGATGCGCTGCGGCTGACGATCGGCAGCGAGGAAGCCAATCATGCCTTCATGGCGGCATTGCGGGCTTTCAGCGAAGGCAGGGCCCGCCGCCATGGCTGAGGCGATGTTCGAGAGAGTTGCGCTGATCGGCCTTGGCCTTATCGGTTCGTCACTTGCCCATGCCATGCGGCGGAAGGGACTTGCCAAACATATCGCTGGGCATGCACGCAGCGAGGCCACGCGGGGAACAGCAAAACGTCTCAAGCTCACCGACAGCGTGCATGACACCGCCCGGGAAACGGTCAATGGCGCAGACCTCGTCATCCTGTGCGTGCCGGTCGGCGCCTGCGGGCCGCTGGCGAGGGATATAAGCAAGAGCCTAAAATCCGGTGCGATCCTCACCGATGTCGGCTCGGTCAAGGGTGCGGTGCTGCGCGACGTGGCCGAACATGTGCCGGCAGGCGTGAATTTCATTCCCGGTCATCCGATTGCCGGAACCGAGCAGTCCGGCCCTGAGGCAGGCTTTGCCGAGCTCTTCGACGGGCGCTGGTGCATTCTGACGCCGCCGAAGGGGAGCGATGCGGCGGCCGTCGCAAGGCTCGAGACATTCTGGCAGGCGTGCGGGTCGCAGGTCGAGGTGATGGATGCCGAGCATCATGACCTGGTGCTGGCGATCACCAGCCATCTGCCGCATCTCATCGCCTATAACATCGTCGGGACGGCAGCCGACCTCGAGCAGGTGACGAAGTCGGAGGTGATCAAATATTCCGCCGGCGGTTTCCGCGATTTCACCCGCATCGCAGCCTCCGATCCGGTGATGTGGCGCGATGTGTTCCTCAACAACAAGGACGCGGTGCTGGAGATGCTCGGCCGCTTCTCGGAAGATCTGTCGGCGCTGCAGCGGGCGATCCGGTGGAGCGATGGCGACACGCTGATCTCACTTTTCACGCGGGCGCGGGAAATTCGCCGCGGGATCATCGCGGCGGGACAGGATACCCCGGCGCCCGATTTCGGACGCCATAGTGCCGATCACCAAAGCGGCGGCAGCTCGCCGACCTTGAAGGGACCGAGATAGACCCGGCCGCGATCGAGCTTCAACTCGATCGTCACGCGGCGGTTCTTCGAGCCAAGCATCGCGAGAAGGGAAGCCCCGGCGGTTTCCTCTTCGGAGAGAAGCCCCGAACGAGCGATCTCGGCCAGCAGCAGATCGAGGCGCTGGACCGAGAGTTTGACCCTGCCGCCGAGGCGGCGGTGCTCATCGAGCGCTACATGTCCCGAGCCATGGACG
>DATFOT010000435.1:0-5958 GCA_035265265.1 Aestuariivirgaceae bacterium
TATTGCCAATGCGTTAATGAACGTTGGCGTTGGAACGATCTCCAGGATTCGTGTGAAGATCCTCGACAAGGGCGGAATAACCAGGCTTGCCCCGCTTCGGCCCACGATCTCCCAAACCGATGCCCAAATGAGAAGCGAAGCCATCATCGGAATTCGCCAACCGCCTATCGTCATCCCAGTTCACTCCACATATCGCTTCAAACCCCGCCAGATGTTCTCTACCGTGTCGAGATAGGTCGCGTTGCGTCGGATGTCCTCGGGATCGCCTCCTCGCGGAACGTTGGGCTCTATGATCGCTGAAACAGTGCTTGGCCTGCGCGACAGCAGAACAACTCTGTCCGAGACATATACTGCTTCCTCAATACTATGCGTGACGAAGATGAACGTCTTGCGCTCCCGCGCAATGAGCAGCAGTAGGTCTTCTTGGAATTTGCGGCGCGTCTGCTCATCCACCGCCGAGAATGGCTCATCCATGAGCAGAACGGCGGCGTCGACCGCAAGCGCGCGCGCCAGACCGACGCGTTGCCGCATTCCTCCCGACAGCTCATGTGGGTAAGAGTGTTCGAACCCTCTCAGCCCGACCGCCTCGATGTATTTCTCGGCAATGGCTTGACGCTCGGACTTGCCTATTCCTCTGAGTTCAAGACCGAAGCTGACGTTGCGCATCACATTTGCCCAGGGCATCAGCGCAAAATCTTGAAAGACGAACGCCCGCTCTGGTCCCGGTCCGGCAACCGGCTGCCCATGGACGAGCACTTCCCCCGAGGTGGACGGAATGAGGCCGGCAATAATCTTGAGCAGCGTGGTTTTACCGCAGCCTGAAGGGCCCAGCAGGCTCGTGAGCTGCCCTTCTGGAAAATCAAGGGTAATATTACTTAGGGCTTCGACACCCCCCTCATAGATTTTCGATACGCCTCGCACCTCCACTATGGATTTCGCTTCCCCCAATTTGCTTGCACCAGCCTCGTGCTTTCTCATGCTGCGAGGCGCCTTGCATTCCGGAACAGTTTTTGCTCTGCAAATTGGATGATTTCGATGAACAAAACCGAAAACACGATGATGAAAGCGATCGCAGCATACATTTTGGCATATTCGGCGATCGACTGATTATACGTTATGATGTCGCCGATACCCGTCGGCGTGATGAGGAGTTCGGCCAGGATGATGCCGATAAACCCCGCCGCGCAGCCGAGCCGCAGGCCTGCAAAAATCATCGGGCCAGCCGACGGCAGCACGACCTTTCTGATGAGCTGCCATCGCGAGCCAAGAAAGGATCGCGCCATTTCCAGGAGCGAAACTGGCGTATGTCGAACCGCGTTAAGCGAGTTCAAGACGATTACGGGCATGGCCATGATACATACCGTAAGCACCTTCGACGTCATCCCTATCCCATAGGCAAAGGTGAGTATGGGAATGAGCGCCGCCAGTGGCGCCGACTGGGCAATGATGAATAGCGGTGCGCCCAGCCATTCGGCGAAACGGCTGAGGCCCATGATCGTCCCGAGCCCCACGCCTGCAATGACCGATATGATCAGACCGAGTATCAGCGGCTGTAGGGTGATCCACAGGGCTCTGATGAGCGTTCCGTCCCTCACCATTTCGATGAAAGCACCGAAGGTCTCATGAAACGTCGGAAAGGCAGGGCTGATCGGCACGCGACCAGCGTATTCCCACCCGATCAGCACGGCCGCCACTGACAGAAGCCGCAGCGTAACAGGGTGCGAGAACAGTCCGGCGCTTTCGCGTGGCGGTTCGGAAATTTTTCTTTCCGAGATGATTGTCATGCCGCTTTTTTCGAGACCCGTTGGGTTGAGCAGCCGGACCGCGCCGGCTGCTGCCTTCAGGGCGAAACTAGCCGCCAATCGTCTTGCGCGCTTCCTCGAGTGGTTTGAGATCCCAATAGTCCTCGACCTTGAAATCGGCCGCCGTTCCTTCCAACTGACCCGCCTCTGTGTAGAACTCGAAATCGGCCTTCGCTGCTGACTCTCCTCCGCCCTCCGGATCGAAAAGGCCTTCCTTCACGCCTTCGGCGTAAAAAGGTATCACTTCGTCGAGCACTTCCTTTGGCTGGTCGGCGAGGAGATTGCGTTTGGCACGCTCCTCCTCGATCACGCCCGGATTCGTTTTCATCTCGCGCCACAACCTCAATAGTTCCTCCGTTATGATTTTTACCGGCTCGGGATTGTTCTTTACCCATTCGGCGCTGGCGAAAACAACCTCATCGCTTGCGGGATTATCCACACTTGCAAGCACATGAAATTTGTCGCCTGCCATCTGCAGCAGCTTATTCTTATTGGCAAGATCGACGATCGTTGCCTTGATCTGGCCGTTCATCATCGCGATGATGCGGTTGTCCGACCCCGGCACATAACTGCGCTCGCCAAAAGTGATGCCATTACGCTTGGCCAGAATATTGCCGATGGCCTCGGTTCCGGAACCGCGCGCGTGGAACGTGAAAGGCTGCCCGTCGAGATCTTTCCAGCTTTTGTACTCATTCGATACGACGGGAAAGAACACGAGCCTGGATACTTGAAACAGAATTCTGAGCGGCAACTTGCTTTTTTGGATGACGGAATAGGGCGTGCCCACGCCAAGATCCGCTTGTCCGTTCACGATCGCCTGGATCGAAAGTTCCTCCTTCGCGAAGGAGGTAAGCTCGTAATCGACACCTCGATCCTTGGCGCGTTCCAGCGCCACGATGAAGGCAAGTGTTTCGACTGAAACCACGTCGCCAAGCGCGACGCGCACTTTCTCCGCCGCAAAACCCGTGGCTGATATTATGGTGAGGCAAGCGGTCAGGCATACGGCAGCAGCTGCCGGTCTGAATAATTTGGAGATCAGGCTCATACCATCTCCTCCCTGTTGTTTTCATCCTGGGTCGGGTTGACACCCCGTGCCCCATACTAACCAATTCTTGATTGGTTGCGCAATCTTTTGCTATTGGTTGGGCATTGGATTGGAGTCGTACAGGGAATGGCGAACTTCCTTGGGGTTCTATTATGGATGAAGAGCAGGGCGCGTTGACTCAATTGAAGGCTTATCTGGCGCAACGTGCCGAGCCTCGGGAGGGTCGGCTTCCGCCCGAACGTCAGCTGGCGGATATTCTCGGTGTTTCTCGTGGCGAGTTGCGCAAAGCACTGCTCATGCTGGAACGGAACGGCGAACTTTGGCGCCACGTTGGCAGAGGTACGTTCCTGGGCACCAGGCCTGTTGAGGAACATTCGACGATTGCGGCAATTGCCGGTCGATCCAATCCGCGCCAGGTTATGCAGGCACGCTTAGTGATCGAACCTCGAATCGCCCGCGAAGCGGCAATAACCGCCAGCGCCCACAACATCGCCGAAATGCACCACTGCATGCATGCGTCGCGGCTCGCCGAAACGTGGCGACAATACGAAAATTGGGATAACCGGCTTCATAGAATCATCGCCGAAGCAACGCAGAATACAGTGCTTCTGGCGCTATTCGATACGCTGAACGCTGTGCGCCGTGCCGTTGTTTGGGGACGGCTCCGCGCCAATACCGCTAAACCGCCTCTCGATCATCATAGCTTTTCCGAGCATGAGGGGGTCGTTCGCGCCATCGAAGAACGTGATACATCTGGCGCCGGCGAAGCAATGAAGCGTCATCTCCTCAGCGTTGAGCAGCATTTTTCGATCCTGCGGGAAGCCGCAGAATAAAAGGTGTGGGATCTGAATAGAAAAACCGCCTTGCCCTGCGCTGCCGCCCCCTATATCGCTGGCATCGGTGATCTTCACCGCTTTTCATGCCTGGCGAAGCTGCTTTTTCAAAAGAGTGAGTGCGGTGACTGAACTTGACCTTTGTTATCTTCCCGCCACAGAAGCACTATCGCTTTTCCGCAGGCGAAAGCTGTCCCCGGTCGACTTGATGAAGGCGCTGGTTGCACGAGCAGAGGCCGTGAACCCTGCCATCAACGCTTTTGCCGACACCTATTTCGAAGAAGCTTTGGCCCAGGCGCGAGACGCCGAAGAGCGCTACGTGAAGCGCAGCTCTACGCCGCGCCGCCTCGAAGGACTGCCCGTAGCGGTTAAGGATGCCCAGCGGGTGGCCGGAAAGCGCACGACCTATGGCTCGTTGATTTTCAAGGACAATGTCGATGAACGCTCCGATCCCATGATCGAGCGGCTGCACGACGCCGGAGCCATCGTTCACGCGCGCACAACCACCCCTGAGTTCTGTTTGTCGGGCTCTTGCCACACTCGAATGTGGGGCGTTACCCGCAATCCGTTCAATCGTGAATTCGGGCCGGGCGGGTCCTCTGGAGGCAGTGGCGCCGCTCTCGCCGCCGGCACGACGACCCTTGCGACGGGCACTGATATCGGGGGTTCGATTCGGATCCCGGCGGCCGCCTGCGGCGTGGTCGGATACAAGCCGCCTCATGGCCGAAATCCCGATGGACCGCCCGCCAATTTCGACCGCTATAACCACTGCGGACCTTTGGCGCGTACGGTCGCTGATGCAGCGCTCATGCAAAATATAGTGTCAGGGCCCCATCCTCTGGACCATGACTCACTGCGCGACCGGGTAGAGATCCCTGATAGGATCGAACCCGTAAAGGGTCTCCGCATCGCCTATTCCATCGATCTCGGCTACATGAACATTGACCGCGATGTCCTGAAGAACACTCTGGCCGCGCTGGACGTGTTCCGGTCACTCGATTGTGTCGTCGATGAAGTCGACTTAGGCTGGACCATCGATTGCGAGCGATGGGCCGCACATTGGTACAATACCATGCATTTCGGCCGGCAGACCATTTGGCATGCCCGGCGCCATGCCAGCATCATGTGCGATTACTCGTTGAAATTCGCAAAGAACTGCGAGGCGGCAACGGTGCTCGATGATGTTCCCCGCTCGTGGGAACAGGTGCATAAGATGTACCAGACCTTTGGCCCACTCATGGAAAAATACGATGTGTTTGTCTGTCCCACCAATGGCCTTCCTTCCGTGAAGGCCGAACATGATCCCTGGGATCAGAATTTTCGGATCAATAATGTGCGGGTCGATCCTGAAAACGGTTGGATACTTACCTATCAATTCAACATGCTGCATTATTGTCCCGTCATTTCCGTTCCCTCCGGCTATGCGAAGACAGCTGTACCCACCGGCATTCAGATAGTCGGCCGTACGTTCGACGATTTGACGGTATTTCGAACTGCCCTCAACTATCAGCGCGCTGTGCCGCAGTTTTTTGTCAGCGCTGAAAATCACCCCCTCTAGCGGGCTGTTGTTCCGCTCATGGGAAAACGCGCGGATAATCTCGCGCCAGCTGCGTAACCTCCCGGCGGTAGGACATATCCGTCGACAACGCAGGCTCATCGAGTTCGCGTCCGAAGCGATGACCGGAGTAAACGGCATGGGCAATCGTTCCGGGAGCAAGGCAGTCTCCAATTGCCGTCACGGTCCTGACACCATGCGCCGCCCATTCCTCCTCCCGCACTTTGATCTCGCCATAAAGCCTCTCGTTGGGAAGCCGCGCCGTTACCATGACGACTGCATCCGCTTCCACATGGGCCTGACGGCCTGTGTAAATGCAGGAGAGCTTCACGTGATCCTTCTCTATGGCCCCGAGGCTATGGGTCAGCTTGAGAGCCGCGCCGGCTTCGAGAAGCCGCCTCTGTATGAATTTTTGCTCGAGCGTCAGCTGCGTGAAATTCGACACCATGGATGATGGCGTGACGATCATCACGCTTGCCCCGTCCTGCAAAAGGAGCTCGGCGAGGACACTCGCCATGTAGTAGTGGTCGTCATCGTAGATCACCACCCGCCCGCCAGGAATCTTTCCGTCCATGACGTCGTCGGGAGTAAAGACTGACGCGTCTGCCGCAATCCGGATCGGGCGCAGATTGAACCGTCCAACGCTGTCAGCACGCCATCTTGACCCGGTCGCCAACGCGATATGCTCGAACCCGAAGCTCAGAACATCGTCCGCCGAAAGCA
>DATFOT010000436.1:0-4614 GCA_035265265.1 Aestuariivirgaceae bacterium
TGCCGACGGCCGAATTTTTCAGGTCCTGGTCGACGATCTTCGCGATCGCAACGGCGTTATGCCATTGGCGGCCGGACTTGTTCACTGCGGGCCAGGAACGGCCGCGAACGAAGCTGAACTGGCCGCGCTGGAACAGCACGCCGCAGTAAGTGGATGGAAAGCGTCCGCCGGAATTGGCGCGATTTGCGATGACTTCGCCGACGGCGAGCTGGCCGGAGAGCGGCTCGCTCTTCGATTCGAAATAGATGCCCACCGCAAGGCACTCGAGATCGCGGCTGCCAGGATCGGAGCCGCGGAGCTGCGCCACCAGGGAGGTGAGGTCACCGGTCGGCTTCACCGGCACGGGGGTGAGAGCCTCCGTCCCATCCGCAGCCGTTTCGGGAGTCACAGGTGCGGACGCCTCTTCGGCGTCCATCGAATAAGTCGGAGTATCGATCGGCTCGGGCACCACGATCTTCGGAAGCGAGGTCGTTACGACCGCTGCCTCAGAGGAAGTCGGGCCAACCTGGGCCGGAGCAACCGAGCTTCCGCTTGCGGCTGCAAGGATCAGCATCGCTGATCGGAAGGAAATCACCATCTAAACCGAATTCAGTGCGGTTAACCCAGCACAGGCGCGCAAAATCACGTTCGAAATCGTGGTTCGTGCCTGGTGAAGTTCCCCGTCTTGCGTGACACCTGCCGCCGGCTCTTTCCGGACGGATGGTGCCCCCCGCTCTGTGTTGTTCTCGTTTTTCCGGCCCTGCGGACGAGGGTCAACCCAAACCGGTCGTTTCAGCGATGAATCGTTCCGGCTCCGCGACGTCCAGTTCAATTAACCAAAAATCCGTGTCGAAGCGCTCGCGCCGAGCGACGAGTTCACTCACGGATTCGGAACCCGCCGGTTTGAAGATCCACTCGTAAGTGAAACTTGGCCCCAGCTCGCGCTCCAAAATTCCACGGATTTCTCCCCTTTGCTGCAGGATCAGGGTCAGTGAGCCACGGTCCGGGTCGCCCTTGCGGAGCACCATGGCAAACCCGCCCTCCGCCTCCGCGCGGCGCATGATCACCGCGACCTCAAGATGCGCCGGCAGCCTCTCGGCCATCAGCCGGAATAGCCTGGGAGACTGCTCAAAGAGATGTGTGAGCGCAGAAAGGTGCCGGTTCCCCGCGCAGCTTCCTCACCATCCGGCCCGACGATGTGGGCATCGGCAATCAGCACCCGGCGCCGGCCGCTGATCCACCGCCCCTCCGCTACGGCCTGGCCCGGCTTCATCGGCCGAGTGAAGTGCAGGTTGAAGGCCGTCGTCAGCAGGAATCGGTCGCTGATCAGGCTGTTGGCGGCATAGAAGGCCGCGTCGTCGAGCATCTTGAAATAGAGCGTGCCATGGGCCGCGCCCGCTGCGTGAAAGCTCGATTCATCGACCAGGAACCGTATCCGCGCATGGCCCGGAGCGGCGATCTCGATCTCGGATTCGAACTGCCGATTGACCGGTGCCGACCGGTAAAGCTCTTCGAGACGGCGGAAATGCGCCTCCGCGCCGGTCGCCGTCAGCTCCGACGGCTCAGGCAGCGTCTCGTTCATCCGCCCCCATGAGCACCGCCGCCAGCGCGTCCCGACTGCGGGCGCCACGCATCTTTTCCAACGTCGGCGCGTGACGGGTCACGCGGCTGATTGCCGCGAGGGCCTTCAGATGCTCGGCGCCTGCGTCCGGCGGCGAAAGCAGCAGGAAGACCAGATCGACCGGCTGCCCATCGATCGCCTTGTAGTCCACCGGTTCCGACAAGCGCGCGAACATGCCGTAGATCCGCGCCAGCCCTTCGATCTTGCCATGTGGGATCGCCACGCCCTGACCGAAGCCGGTAGAGCCCAAGCGCTCGCGCTCGCTGATGCTCGACAGGATCTCGGCCGCATCGACCTGGAGCCGACCGGCCGCGAATTGTGCCATCTGCTGGAGAAGCGCACGCTTGTTCCCGCCCGACATGGACGGCTTAATCGCATCGAAATCGAGGAATTCGGAAAGCTGCATACTCTACTCACGACCACGGACTGGCTGCCGCGCCCGCCACCGATTGCACGTTATACAGATGTTGTCAGCGGGCGGGCGGTTCAACCCAGCCGATATTACCGTCGTCGCGGCGGTAGATCATGTTCAATTCTCCAGATGCCCTATTCTTGAACATCAGCGCATTAGTGTTCCGGAGATCGAGCAGCATCACCGCATCCGAAACGCTCGCTTCGGGGATGTCCACCTTCGTCTCCGCCACGATCGCGGGATGGTCCGGCCCTGCATCCTCATCCGCCTCCGGGGCGGGCGCGAAAATAGTGTAGCCGGCGGTCTCGACGAACTCGTCGACGCCATTGCCTTTGTGCTCGCGCAGCCGCTTTGCGTAGCGGCTCAGCTGCTTCTCGATCTTGTCGCCAGCACCCTCGAATGCGATGTTGGCTTCGGGCGCGCGATGGTGCGCCTTCAACACAACGCCGTTCGCAACCGGCGCGACGATGTCGCAGACGAAATCATTGTGCGGTCCAGGACTGACCGTCACGTTCGCGGCGACGGCACGTGAAAAGTATTTCTGTGCCAAAGATTGCATGCGTCCGACCGCCTGGTCCCGCAGCGAATCTCCGATTTCGACCTGATGGCCCGTCACCCGTACGTCCACCTAAACTAGCCCTCCTTTCTCGCGCAACGCGCCCTGCGGCGCGCATCCGACAAGCGTCAGTGCTTCAAGCTGCTGACGCGAAGCGATCCCAGAGCGGGCTCGCCATCCGTGCGATAAACGCACGATGCCGCTCCAGTTCCTCCGCGCTCGCAAAGTGCGGGCGCGGAACGCGGGGCTCACGGACCGTTATCGTCGGTCCGCTGACGCTTACATCACGGGCGTCCGTATCCGCCACCAGGCCGAGGCCGATCTGCCGGCCGCCGGTCAGCTCCACATATACCTGAGCAAGCAGCTGCGCGTCGAGAAGCGCGCCATGCTTGATGCGCATGCTTCGATCCACGCCGAACCGTGTGCAAAGCGCGTCGAGGCTATGTTTGGCGCCCGGGTGCCTGGCGCGGGCAAGGACCAAGGTGTCGACCATCCGGCTTATGCAGACGATCGGCCTGCCGCAGCGCTGCATCTCGTGATTGAGGAAGCCGAAGTCGAACGAGGCGTTATGCGCGACGAGCGGCGCATCGCCCAGGAAATCGATCAGCTCCTCGACCTGGTCCTCGAACAAAGGCTGGTTGGAGAGGAATAGATTGGAGAGGCCGTGCACGGCTTCGGCCTCAGCCGGCATCGCGCGCAGCGGGTTGAAGTAGGCGTGGAAGTGGCGGCCCGTCTCGACGCGGTTGACCATCTCGATGCAGCCGATCTCGACCATGCGGTCGCCGCCGGCCGGATTCAGGCCGGTGGTTTCAGTATCGAAGACAATTTCCCGCACCGTTCCTCTATCGGACCGAGCCGATTCCGAGACAATACAGAATGTCGCCGACCTGCCGCTCAGTCGTGGATAAGTCGGTACTCGTATCAATCACGAAATCGGCCCTTCGCCTTTTCTCCTCGTCCGGCATCTGGCGGGCGAGGATCGCGCTGAACTTCTCCTCCGTCATGCCTGGCCGCGCCAGAACGCGTTGCCGTTGAATGTCGGCGGGAGCGGAAACGACGACAACCTTGTCGAACGCCTTTTCGCCGCCGGTCTCGAACAGCAATGGAATGTCGAACAGCAGAGCCGGCGCGTTCTTGTTCTCTTCAAGGAACCTCTCGCGAGCTCCTTGCACTTCGGGGTGAACGATCGCTTCGAGCGCCCCAAGCTCGGCGGGATAGCCGAGCACCATCCGGGAGAGGGTGTCGCGATCGAGCACGTTTGCCGTGACTGCGCCGGGGAATCGCCGGCCGATGGCTGCGATCAGTTCCGGATCATTGGCCTGAAGATCGCGAACGACCGCATCTGCATCGAACAGCGGGACGCCCGCCCGCTCGAACATTTTGGCGACGGTCGACTTGCCCATGCCGATCGACCCGGTGATCGCCACGCGGATCACGAGCGGCGCCGCAGCGGGAGGATGGCATCATGGCGTCGTGACGTCATGATGGCAGCAGTCCTCGCTTTCGAAGCTGCCTCAGCACCGGAATCAGGGGCATGCCGAGAATCGTAAAGTGCCCGCCTGCAACCTTATCGAACAGTTGCACGCCTCGGCCCTCCATGCGGAAGACCCCCACGGTCTGTGCGACCTCCGGCCATTCGGCGGCGAGATAGGATTCGATGAATTCATCGCTCAACTCGCGGACTTCAAGCTCCGCCGGACCGAAGTGGCTCCATTCCACCTCACCGTCCCACGCCAGTGCAACGGCGCTGACCAGAAGCATTTTTTTCCCGGAGAAGAAGCGCAGATGTTCGGCGGCTTCCTGGCGATCGCGGGGCTTGCTGAACAGGCGGCCGTCCACCGCGACTACGGAATCGCTCCCGATCACCCATTTGCCCGATTGTTTCCGGCTGATCGCAAGTGCCTTCGCCTCCGCGAGCCCCTTGGCGATAGCCTCAAGGCTGGCTTTGCCTTCTTTCTCCGCCTCTTCGTCGATGTCGGGCCGGACAACCTGGAACTCCACCCCCGCATCTTCGAGCATCTTGCGGCGAATGGAGCTTCCGGAAGC
>DATFOT010000437.1:0-11963 GCA_035265265.1 Aestuariivirgaceae bacterium
CTTCTGCCGACATTCTCGAAACGATCGTCGGCGCGTTCCGTACCGAAGAAGGCCCCCCCGAAAGGCACATCGTTGCGCGCGACGACGGATCGCTTCTCGTCGCCGGCGACACGCCGATTGAGGAACTCGCCGATGCTTTGCACATCGCCCTGCCCGAAAGCCGCGACTTTCATACCGTCGCCGGTTTCGTGCTCGACCGCATGCAGCGGATTCCGGAAGTCGGCCAGAATTTTACTGAGAACGGCTGGTGTTTCGAAGTGGTAGATCTCGATGGCCGACGGATCGACAAGGTTCTCGCCTCGCGCAAGCTGCCGACCAGGCGCAATCAGCCGCATGCTCACTGAAATTTGTTCTTCTCAGGGAACGCTGAGCCAGCGACGTTCTCGCCCCGAACGGATGGCCGTGTCGATTACCTTCTGAATTTCCCAGGCTTCGCGGAAATCCGGACCCTTGGGTTCTCTCCCGTCGATGGCCTCGAGAAAATCCGCCACTTCGATAGTCTTGAGATCGTTGAAGCCGAGCTGATGACCTGGCGCAACGCAGAAGAGCCCATAGGGATAATGCGGCGGTCCGGCCTCGATTCGAGTGAACCCCTCCCGGCCGTTTTCTCCGGGCTTGAAATGTAAAAGTTCGTTCAGCCGTTCCTGCGTGAACGCCAGGGCTCCGCGGCTTCCGGTAATCTCGAACGCCAGCTGCATTTTGCGACCCGTCGCGACCCAGTTCGCCTCGATCGTGCCCCCGCAGCCCCGGGCAAATCGCATGATCAGCCGTGCGATATCATCGACAACGACTTTCCGCATCTCCTTCGCCCCGGCTGCTACCGGCCGCTCCTTGATGACGGTCTCGATATCGGCGCTCACCTCGCTTATCGGGCCAAGCAGAAATCGCGCCATGCCGATGATATGGCTCCCGAGATCGGCAATGACGCCGCCTCCGCCTTCTGGATCGATGCGCCAGTTGTGCGGCACATCCGGACTGCCCATGTAGTCCTCGGCATGAATGCCGCGAAAGCTGGTGATCTCGCCGAGTTCGCCCGCTACGATCATCTGCCGGGCAAGACCGATTAGCGGATTCTTGATGTAATTATAGCCGACCTGCGTAACGATCTTCGCCTTCTCCGCCGCCTCCGTCATCTCTCTTGCGTCATCGCCATTCGGCGCAATCGGCTTTTCACAGTGAACATGCTTGCCGGCCTTGATTGCCGCGAGCGCCATCTCCTTGTGAACTGGATTGGGCGTGGTGATCGAAACGATCTCGACCCTGGGATCCTCCACCAGCTCTCTCCAATCCTGAGTGAACCGCTTGAACCCGAGTTGCCCGCAGGCGCGCTCGCCCGCTTCCTTGTTGTTGTCGGCCACGGTTTCGAGAACCGGTTTGAGCCCAACCGGAAAAATTCCTGCAACGGCGCGGTAGGCCAGACCATGGGCTCTTCCCATGAAGCCCGTGCCGATGATGCCGACGCCGATTTCGCGCATGCTTAAACCTTGACTGCCTTCCCTTGGGCGACCGATTCGACTGCGGCATCGGCCAACCTCAGCGCCTTGCACCCATCGCGCACCGTCACCGGCATCGGCGTTCCCTTTTCCACCGCCTCGGCGAACAGCTCGAGCTCGATCCGGTAGGCATCCACATAGCGTTCGAGGAAGAAGTTGAGGATCGGATCCTGCACTTCGGTTTCATGGGCCGTATACCGCCGCACCGTCGTTGGCCTGAGATTGCTGTTCTGCAGCATTCCTTCGGACCCGAGAATCTCAAACCGCTGGTCGTAGCCGTAGACGGCCTTCCGATAGCAATTGATATGGCATTGCTTGCCGCTGGCCGTCCGCATGATGATCATCATCGTGTCGAAGTCGCCTGCCTCCCTCACATAAGGCTCCGTCAGCGCGCTGGCCATGGCCATCACCTCTATGGGCTCCTCGTCGAGGAGAAATCGGGCCATGTCGAAGTCGTGAATGGCCATGTCGCGGAAAACGCCCCCCGAGGTCTCGATATAGCTCGCCGTTGGAGGCGCTGGATCACGGCTGGAAATAATCACCTGCCTGACATCACCAATCTTCCCGGCTAGGATTTGTCGCTTCAGCTCCTGCGCGCTCGGATCGAACCGCCGGTTGAAGCCGACCATCACATTGGCCTTGAGCCGCTCGACCTCTTTGGCCGCGATTTCCGCTCTGACAATATCGAGATCGACCGGTTTTTCACAGAGCACCGCCTTTCCTGCTCTCGCCCCCTGCAGCAGGAAGTCGACATGCGTGTGCGTCGGGGTACCGATGATAATGGCATCGACGTCCTTGCGCGCGGCGGCCTCCTGCGGATTGGTCGATGCTTCGCAGCCCAGAGTTTCAGCGAGACTGTTGGCTGCCTCCGCGGCCGGATCGGCGACGACCACCAGCTTGAGCCGCCGGTTCAGCGCCACGTTACCGGCGTGGATTTTTCCGATGCGGCCAGCACCAAGTACCGCAACACCTAGCATTTATGACCTCCTAGGACTTCTGGATTGGCGATGAGGGATGGATCGACGCGTCCGTCGAGGCCGTCGAGACAGTTCTGTGCCGATATCACCGCCATGCGCTCGGCGCACTCTTCGGTGAGTGCGGCAGAATGGGGCGACAGCACGACATTCTCGAGCGCCAGCAGCGCATGCGTGGCGCCCGGCGGTTCTTCGGCGTAAACATCGAGACCCGCTGCCATCAGTCGCCCCTCGCGCAACGCCTCCGCCAGCGCTTCTTCGTCGATCAACCCGCCCCGTGCCGTGCAGATCAGAACGGCATTCACCTTCATGCGTGCGATTCTCTTCGCGTCGAACAGGTTCCGGGTCTGCGGCATAAGCGGCAGGTGCAGGCTTACCGCATCGGCTCGTGCAATGGCAGCATCGAGATCCGAGATCAGTGTAATGCCGCTGTCGGTCGTTCCCGCCCTGACCAGCGGATCATACGCCTCGATCTTCATCCCGAAGGCTTTGGCGCGCGCGGCAACTTCGCTGCCGATACGGCCGTAACCGATGATCAGCAGCGTTTTGCCATTGAGGTCGCGCGCTCCGAGCGTGTCGCGTATCTGCCAGCCGCTGTTTCGCATTGCCCGATCATAGGCCAGACCTCTCTTCATGCAGGCAAGGAGCAGATAAAGCGTATGCTCTGCGACCGATACCGCATTGACATTGCCGACGAGCGCCAGCGGAATGCCGCGATCAGTGAGAGCTGCAACGTCGATATTGTCATAACCGACGCCATGCCGCGCAACGATCTTGAGGGCCTTGGCACCTTTAATGGCTTTGGCCGAGAGGGTGCTGGTGCGGATGAGCAGTGCATCGGCACAAGCGACCGCCGCCTGCATCCGCGCCTCGTCCAGCAATTGATGCTCCTCGATGTCGAGCCCTTGCCGCCCGCGCAGAACGGCAAGCCCGCTTGAATGGATTTTCCCCGCGACGACCACACGAGGCATGTCAATACGTCTCGCGCGCCGCGGCCGGGGCGGTTTTTTGCTCGAGGCCGGCCCGCATCTCGCTCACCACCTCCTGCGCCTTGGCCGCCATGAGCCGCGCATCTGATGCGATTGTTACGAACTGATACCCGATTTCGACCATTCCCAGGGCATACCGTGCCGTCCCATTGTGAATCCCGGCGACCTTCTTATGCGCGCGCGCACGCTTCACGATGAATTCTATCGCTTCACGAACCGGCTTCTCCTCCTGATCGAACTTCGGCGTGCACCCCAGCGCCAGCGATAGATCGGCCGGCCCCACATAAACCCCATCCAGCCCAGGTACGGATAGGATGGCGTCGAGATCGTTCAGTGCAGCGCGCGTCTCGACCATCGCCAATAGCGCGACCTCGTCATTGGCGTGCTGCGCATAATCAGCCCCGCCATAGAGCAAGGCCCTGATCGGGCCGAAGCTGCGTGCCCCAAGCGGTGGATAGCGCCCTGCCGCAACGAAAGCCTCGCACTCTGCCCGGGAATTGATCATCGGGCAGATCAGGCCATAACAGCCGGCATCGAGCATCTTCATGATGATGCCTGATTCGAGCCATGGCACGCGCGCGACCGGCACGACCGCCGTCGTCGAGATGGCCTGCAGCAAAGGAATAGCCGTACCATAATCGAGCACGCCATGCTGCAGATCGACGGTGAGGCTGTCCCACCCCTGCTGCGCCATGGATTCGGCCGAAAACGAACTAGGAATGGCGAGCCAGCCGTTGACGGCTGCGCCGCCCGATGACCAAAGGCGCTTCAGAGGATTTGGACGCATTGCTCTCTCTAGAATTGTCTATTGGGGAACGAAATGGACATATTTTGGCTCGAGATAGTCGCGCAGCGCATGGCTGCCGCCCTCGCGCCCGAAACCGGACCCGTGAACGCCGCCGAACGGCACTTCCGCGGCCGCCAGCGCATAGGTGTTGATGCCGACCATTCCCGCCTTGAGCCGCGAGGAAATCTCGTTTGCTGTGGCTGCATCCCGGGTGAACACATAAGAGGCGAGCCCGTAATCGATCGCATTCGACCGTTCGATCACCTCTTCGACATTTGTGAAGCTGCTGATCGGCACCACCGGCCCAAATGGCTCTTCCCGCATGATCCGCATGTCGTCGCTGCATGCTGAAAATACGGTGGGCTCGAAATAATAACCAGCGTTGAAGCCATGCGGGCGTTGGCCGCCGCATTCGAGCTTCGCGCCCGCCGCGCTTGTCTCGGCCACGAGATCTTCGACCGCGCTGAGGCGCTTCGCCGTTCCAAGCGGCCCGACATCGGTATCGCCCTCGAGCGGCGATCCGATCTTGAGCTTTTTCGTCAGCCCTACGAAACGCGATGTGAAGTCGTCGAGCTTGCTCTCATGGATGAAAAACCGTGACGGCGACACGCACACCTGCCCTGCGTTGCGGAACTTTACCGGCACCGTGATCTCCGCGGCCCTGACGGCATCGCTGTCCGCGCACACGATCACCGGCGCGTGGCCGCCGAGTTCCATCGACATTCGCTTCAGCGTGTCCGCACTCTGCCGGAAGAGCTGCTTGCCGACATCGATCGAGCCGGTGAGCGAGATTTTCCGCACTACACGCGACCGCATCACCACGGCGGCAATGGCCGATGCCTTGCCGAGCACGAGATTGACCAATCCCGGAGGCGCCCCTGCATCGTGACAACATTTGATCAGCAGCATGGCCGAGCCCGGCGTCTCTTCCGAGGGCCTGCAGACGATCGAGCAGCCCGCCGCAAGTGCAGGCGCGATCTTCCGCGCCAGCAGCACGAGAGGAAAATTCCACGCGGTGAAGGCGCCCACCACGCCAACCGGCTCCTGGCTGATGACGATCCGGCCGTTTGGCTGCCGGCTTTCCACTGTTTGACCGTAAAGCCGCTTCGTCTCTTCGGCGAACCATTCGAATTGATCGGCGGCAAGGGTTATTTCACCTGCGACGTGTTTGATGGGCCTGCCGAGTTCCATGGCCACCATGTTGCTGAACGCATCGGCGCGCGCGCGGATGAGGTCGCCGATCTTGCGAATGATCGCTGCCCTCTCCCAGGCATTGAGTTTAGCCCAGCCGTGCCGGGCTTTTTCCGCAGCGGCAATGGCCGCCTCGACGTCGGCGTCTTCGGCAATCGGCACCAACCCGATGGACCGCTCGGTTGCCGGATCGAGGACCGGCTGCATGCGCCCGCCCGAGCCTTGCCGCCAGGCACCGTCGATATAGAGCCCAAGGCCCTCGTACACTCGTGCCTCCCGAAACCTATTTACTGTTAGCAGGCTGGCTGGCTAAATGTGAAATATAGCCGATAGAAAAAGATAATCGGATCAGTGCATCGAGTAAACCATCATCCTGACCTGAACTGAAGCCGGTGACGATGGACTGGGCAACACCGCCGTCTTGGCGCTCAAGCTGGATGTTGGCGTCTTCAATTTGGAGGAACAGCGCATGAAAACCATTCGGCTCACTATGGCTCAGGCGCTCGTCCGGTTCCTCATGGCCCAGCGGACGACCCTCGACGGTCGTGACGCGCCGCTCTTTGCGGGCCTTTTCGGCATCTTCGGCCACGGAAATGTCACCTGCCTCTCCGAAGCCCTCGAACAGGTGAAGGACGAGTTTCCCACCTGGCGGGGTCAGAACGAACAGTCCATGGCCCTTGCCGGCATTGCCTATGCCAAGGCCATGAACCGGCGCCAGATCATGGTATCGCTTTCCTCGATCGGCCCCGGTGCAACCAACATGGTCACCGCAGCGGCCGTGGCCCACGCCAATCGCCTCCCGATCCTTCTGCTGGCAGGCGACGTCTTCGCCAGCCGCCTGCCCGATCCCGTCCTCCAGCAGGTTGAGAACTTCGGCAATCCGTCCACGACCGTCACCGACAGCTTCCGGGCGGTTTCGCGCTATTGGGATCGCATCACCAGGCCCGAGCAGATCTTGCAGTCGCTGCCGCAGGCGGTTGCGGTCATGCTCGATCCCGGCGAATGCGGCCCGGCTTTTCTGGCGCTTTGTCAGGACACGCAAGGCGAAGCCTATGATTATCCCGCCCGCTTCTTCGAGCCGCGCCTTCACGAACCCCGTCGCCCGCGACCGGCGCTGAGCGAGCTTGCACGCGCAGCAGAGGTGATGAAATCGGCAAAGCGGCCCATCATCATCGCCGGTGGCGGCGTGCACTACTCCGAGGCCACGGCCGAACTTGCCGCCTTCGCCGAGAAGCACGCACTCCCTATTCTCGAAACCATCGCCGGGCGCGGTGTGGTTGCTCACACGCATCCTCTGAACGCCGGGCCGATCGGCGTGATCGGATCATCCTCGGCGAACGCCCTGGCCTCCGAGGCAGATGTCGTACTTGCCATTGGTACGCGGCTCCAGGATTTCACCACCGGCTCCTGGTCGGTCTTCCAGCAAGAAGACGTGAAGATCGTCTCCGTCAATGCCGCCCGTTTCGATGCCGTCAAGCATCTGGCCCATTCCGTGGTCGGCGATGCGCGTGAAGCGATCGTCGAGCTCTCGCCCGCAATGGGAACCTATCGTGCGCCCGCCGACTGGGCCGCAAGGGCGAAGGCGCTTTATGAGGAGTGGAACCGCACTGTCGACGAGCGCACCCGTCCAACCAACACTGACCTGCCGACCTATGCCCAGGTTGTCGGCTCGGTCAATCGCAAGGCCGGCGACCGCGACCGCGTCGTCACCGCTGCCGGCGGGCTGCCTGGCGAACTGACCAAGAATTGGAAGATCAAATCCCCTGGCACTTTCGACTGCGAATTCGGCTATTCCTGCATGGGCTACGAAATTGCCGGTGGCTGGGGTGCCAAAATGGCCGTGCCCGATGCCGATGTTTTCGTTATGGTCGGCGACGGGTCCTATCTGATGATGAATTCCGACATCTATTCTTCGGTGCTGACCGGCCACAAGCTGATCATTGTCGTTTGCGACAATGGCGGATACGCCGTCATCAACCGGCTGCAAAATTTCAAGGGTGTCCCGTCGTTCAATAATCTCATCAAGGATTCCCGACACCGCAAACTGGTGATGGTCGATTTCGCCAAACATGCCGAAGCCATGGGGGCGAGAGCCGAGCATGTTCGCTCCCTGGGCGACCTCGAAGCTGCAATCGAACGGGCCAAGCGCGCCGACACGACGTCGGTGATCGTGATCGACACCGATGCCTATAGCTGGACCCCGGGCGATGCCTGGTGGGATGTCGGCGTGCCGGAAGTCTCGACGAGTGAAAATGTCCGCGCCGCTCGCGGCGACCACATGAATGCAAAGAAGAAACAGCGCGCCGGCGTATAGCGGGGAAGCGGGCAGGAAATGTTCGTGCGTTTTGGCGTGGCCCCCATAGCCTGGACAAACAGCGACCTGCCCCAGCTCGGCGGTGACACCTCGCTTGAAACCTGCCTGGCGGAGAGCCGCGCGGCAGGCTATTCCGGCACCGAGACCGGCGTGAAGTTTCCAATGGATCCGGAAATACTCGGGGCTATTCTTGCCTCCCATGGGCTTGCCCTCGTTTCGGGGTGGTTTTCCGGCGAACTCCTCTCCGGTTCCCTTTCTCGCGAGAAGGAGCGCATGGCGGCCCAGATCGCGACCTTCAAGGCGCTTGGCGCGCCCGTTCTCATCTATGCTGAAACCACCGGCAGCGTGCAGGCGCGCAAAGATACGGGCATATCGAAACGTCCGCGGCTGGCCGACGCCGATTTTTCCGACTACGGCAGGAAACTGACTTCTCTGGCGGAGTGGCTGGCGGCTGAAGGCGTGCCCATGGCCTACCATCATCACATGGGAACGATCATTGAGAGCCAGCGCGACGTCGATCTGCTGATTGCAAACACCGGCCCCGAGGTCGGCCTTTTGCTCGACACAGGCCATCTTACCTATGCCGGGGCCGACGTGCTTGCGACCACGAGGCGCCACGCCCGCCGCATCAACCACGTGCATTGCAAGGACATCCGTCCGGAAGTGCTGAAGCGAGCGCGCCAGCGCGATATGTCCTTCCTTGATGCGATCCTCGAAGGGGTATTCACCGTGCCGGGCGACGGCTTGATCGATTATTATGCCTTTGCGAGATTGCTGGCCGAAATCGGTTATTCCGGCTGGGCGGTCGTCGAGGCCGAGCAGGATCCCGTCAAGGCGCCACCCTCGGAATTTTCGAAACTTGGGTTTGAGCATCTGAACGAAACATTCCGCGCAGCCGGATATGAGATAAGGGAGTAGCGCATGGTCGCAGAAACTTACGAGAAGCTGTCCATGGCCGGAAAGGTCGCGGTCGTAACCGGCGGCACCCAGGGCCTTGGCGAGGCGACCGCCCATCTCTTTGCCGAACGCGGTGCAAAGGGGCTCGTGATTTGCGGCCGCAACGCCGAGAACGGCGCCCGCGTCAAATCATCCCTGGAAGCGAAGGGCACGAGGACCGTCTATGTGAAGGCCGACCTTGCCGGCGTGGAGGACTGCCGAAAGGTGATCACCGAAGCGGACAAGGCTTTCGGCCATGTCGATGTGCTGGTGAACGCGGCTGCGATTACCGACCGCGGCACCATCTGGGACACCGAGCCGACGCTTTTCGACGCCATGGTCGCCGTCAATGTTCGCGCACCTTTCTTTCTCATGCAGGACGCCGCCAAGCTGATGAAGCGCGAAAACCGGAACGGCACCATGGTGAATATCATTTCCATGTCCGGCCACGGCGGACAGCCGTTCATCACCGCCTATTGCGCCTCCAAGGGGGCGCTCATCACCCTCACCAAGAACGTCGCCTTCAGCCTCATGCGCCATGGCGTCCGCGTCAATGGTCTGTGCATCGGCTGGACCGACACTCCGGGTGAAGACAGGATCATGAAGATGTATCACGAGGCCGCCGACGGCTGGCTGCAGCAGGCCGAAGCCTCCCTGCCCTTTGGCCGTCTGCTCAAGCCCGACGAGGTTGCCCGCGCCACCGCCTATCTGTCCACAGATGAGTCTGGCCTGATGACCGGATCGATCATAGACTTCGACCAGCAGGTGCTGGGTTGTTACGAGCGCGCGCCGCAGCCGGCGCCCTTGAACTGATGGGTCAAATTTCGGCTGATCTGTCGAATATGCAAGCCGGCGCACGGGACGCGCTGGAGGTGACCGATGGCTTTGCTTGAGATGTCGAACGTATCGATGCACTTCGGCGCCATCGAGGCGCTGAGCGGGGTCGATTTCGTCCTCGAGCCGGGCCGTATTACGGGGCTCATGGGCGACAATGGCGCAGGCAAGTCGACGCTCGTGAAGATCATTGCCGGCAATTTTCCGCCATCTGCCGGAAAGATGTTTCTCGAAGGCCGCGAGGTTGCGTTCAGCAAGCCGGTCGATGCCCGCCAGGCCGGCATCGAGGTCGTGTACCAGGACTTGGCCATTTGCAACAATCTCACTGCTGCGGCCAATGTTTTCCTCGGCCGCGAGGAAATGAAGGGCTTCTGGCCGGTTCGCATCCTCGACAACTGGCGCATGAGCGGCCGTTCGAAAGAACTCTTCGAAGAGCTGAAATCGGAGACCCGCCCCGATGATGTTGTCCGAAGCATGTCGGGTGGCCAGCGCCAGGCAGTCGCCATCGCCCGCACGCACCTCTCGCGGGCGAAGATCGTCTTGATGGATGAGCCCACCGCGGCAATCAGCGTCCGCCAGGTGGCCGAAGTGCTCGATCTCCTGCGCCGTCTGCGCGACCAGGGCATGGCGATTGTGCTCATTAGCCACCGCATGCCCGACGTATTTTCGGTATCCGATCAGATTGTCGTCTTGCGCCGCGGTCACAAGGTCGCCGACAAGCCGATTTCGAAAAGTTCACCGGAAGAGGTAACAGGCCTCATTACCGGCGCGATCAAGATGGCTTGAGGAGAAAGAACAGACAATGACTGCCGCACCAGGCTTTGCCTATTCGGGTCCTCGTCCGGGATTTCTCCAGAAAATCATCTCGAAACAGCCATTCTGGGTTCTGATCGCGGTGGTCATCATCCCCCTGGCGATGACGCTTGTCGAGCCTTCGTTCCAGCGCGCCTTCTTCAGCGGCGAGAACTTCGTCAACAACACCCGCAATTTCGCCTTCATAGCCATCATGGCCTTGGGCCAAGTCGCGGTAATGATAACAGGCGGCATCGACCTTTCGGTCGGCTCCACTTTGGCCCTCAGCGGCATCGTGCTCGGCTTGCTGATGGATGCCGGCCATTCTTTCTGGCTGGCGGCTTTCGCCGCCTTGCTCACCGGACTGGCGGTCGGTGCGGTCAACGGTTATCTCATCGCCTATTGGCGGCTGTCGCCTTTCGTCGTCACG
This sequence comes from Aestuariivirgaceae bacterium, assembly GCA_035265265.1. Taxonomy (GTDB): domain Bacteria; phylum Pseudomonadota; class Alphaproteobacteria; order Rhizobiales; family Aestuariivirgaceae; genus DATBLQ01. The sequence goes on from DATFOT010000437.1 coordinate 10,741, forward strand.
CTGGGCATGCTGAGCATCGGCCGCAGCCTTGCGCTTGCCATCTCCAACAACAAATTCTTTCACAAATTCGGGCCCGATCAGCCTCTTCTCTTGCAGTTCGGCGGCGGCAAGACCTTCGGCATAGCCAATCCGGTCATCGTGATGGTGATTCTCGCCCTGATCATGGGGTTTGTTTTCAAATACACCCGCTATGGGCGCCATCTCTATGCGATCGGCGGAAATGAACATGCGGCGCAGCTTACCGGTGTGCCGGTCGATTTGTTGAAAGTCTCCGTTTACGTCCTGTCCGGCCTGATGACGGCCATTGCCGCCATTCTGATGGTCGGTTGGCTGGGCTCGGTCACCAATGGTATCGGTATCGGTTATGAACTGCGCGTTATCGCCTCTACCGTGATCGGCGGGGTAAATCTTTTGGGCGGCGAAGGCGGGGCTTTTGCCGCCGTTGTGGGTGCCGCCCTCATAGAAATCATACGCAACAGCCTTCTTCTCGCCGGAGTTGATCCCTATTGGCAGGGAACCTTCGTTGGTGTTTTCATTATCCTCGCGGTCCTGCTCGAACGCCTTCGGGGCCGCAAGGTCGGTTAATGGTGAGTGCAAGGCGTCCCAATGGGAGGACTACAATGAAACGTTTGCTTACGGCGGCGGCAGCCCTTGCCGCGGTCTTCGTGCTTACGCACCCTGCGGATGCACAGGACAAGCTCCGCTTCGCGCTTGTTCCGAAGGCGATGAACAATCCGTTCTTCGACCTTGCGCGTGATGGTTGCATGAAAGCTCAAGAAGAGCTCAAGAACATCGAATGCGTCTATATAGGCCCCGGCGAGCACACCGAAGCCGAGCAGGTGCAGATCGTCCAGGATCTCATCACCCAGCGGGTGGATGGGATCGCCGTGTCGCCGTCCAACGCTGCCGCCATGGCAAGCGCGCTCAAAACCGCAAAGGAAGCGGGCATCCCCACCGTGACATGGGATGCCGACCTCCTGCCGGAGGACAAGCAGTATCGCGCCGCTTTCATCGGCACGAAGAACTATGATATCGGCACGAACCTCGCCAAGATCGCCCAGCAGCTGAAGCCTCAGGGCGGCAAGATCTGCCTGCAGACCGGCGGCGCCTCCGCGGCCAATCACAATGAGCGTCTTCAGGGCATCCGCGACACGCTCGGCGGCCGCACCGGCACCGAACCTCCCGGCGACCCGTTGAAAGACGAGAACGGCTGGACCGAGGTC
>DATFOT010000438.1:0-4778 GCA_035265265.1 Aestuariivirgaceae bacterium
CGATGTGCGCGAATAGCCGTCCGCCATATGTCCTGCACCCTGCTCATGGGCAGTGGGTATGAAGCGGATCCCCGCTGCCGGAAACAGATCGAGCGCGTCCATATAGGCCGACCCGACGATTCCGAAGACGTTCTTCACTCCATAGGCGATGAGCGTTTCCACGAATGCTTCCGACGCTGTCATTCTGGGCATTGTCTCTCTCCCCGCAGGGCCGCTTGGGCCCCGCACCTTATTTCAGTTCGATTTCGATGAAGGCATAGTCGCCCTCGCTCGCATTCACCACGTCGTGCTCCACCCCCGCCTTGCGGAAATAAGGCGCCCCCTTCTTCATCTCCGCAAGATTGTCCCCCGACGAGGTAACGAGCTTCAGCCGCCCGTCCAGGAGCGGCACCACGACATAATCATGAGCATGGCGATGCCAGCCGGTATTGTCGCCCATGCCAAAACGATATTCAGTTACGATCACCCTGTCGTTCTCCAGATGCTTGATCGCCTTGGCCGTGCCCGCCATGGATTTGCTCCCAGTGCTTTGTTTTTGCCGGAATGAGAGAAGGCAGCAACCTCATGCCGCCAGCGCGGATTCCGCATTGATGTATTTATACCCGAGATCATCGGCCACGGCTTTGTAGGTGACCTTGCCCCGATAGACATTGAGCCCGTTTCTGAGATGCGGGTCTTCGAGCAGCGCGCGCCTGTATCCCTTGTCTGCCAGAGCCAGTGCATAAGGCAGCGTCACATTATTGAGGGCGTAGGTCGAGGTGCGCGCCACTCCGCCCGGCATGTTAGCGACGCAATAGTGGATCACTCCGTCGACCACATAGGTCGGATTGGCATGGGTCGTAGGTTTCGAAGTCTCCGCGCAGCCGCCTTGGTCGATTGCGACGTCGACCAGCACGGAGCCCTGTTTCCAGTCTTTGAGCATGGCCCGTGTGATGAGCTTCGGAGCCGCAGCGCCGGGGATCAACACGCCGCCGATGACCAGATCGGCCTGCGCACACTCATCCTCCACGGCACCCTGGGTCGAATAGAGCGTTTTCAGCTGGGTTCCGAAACGCGCCACCAGCTCTTCCATGCGGTCGGTGCTCTTTTCCAGAATAACCACATCGGCGCCAAGTCCGAGCGCCATGGCCGCCGCATTGGTGCCGACGACACCGCCTCCCAAGATCACGACCTTGGCCGGGGCGACGCCGGGCACGCCGCCCAGAAGCACGCCACGGCCGCCTTGCGCCTTCTCCAGGCAATGTGCGCCGGACTGGATCGACATGCGGCCGGCGACCTGCGACATGGGGGCCAGCAGCGGCAAGCCGCCGCGCGCACCGGTGACGGTTTCATAGGCGATGCAGACCGCGCCGGAATTGACGAGATCCTTCGTTTGCTCGGGGTCGGGCGCGAGATGCAGATAGGTGTAGATGACCTGGCCTTCGTGCAGCATCTTGCGTTCGTTTGCCTGAGGCTCCTTCACCTTGACGACCATTTCCGTCCTGGCGAAGATTTCTTCCGCGGTCTTGATGATGATTGCCCCGGCCTTGCGATAATCCTCATCCGTGGCCCCGATGCCGATTCCAGCCCCTTCCTGGACAAGCACCTGATGGCCGTGGCGGACCGCCTCACGCACGCTCATCGGCGTCATGCCTATCCGATATTCATGGTTCTTGATTTCCTTCGGGACCCCGATCAGCATGATTTTCTTAAACTCCTGGAAGGATGTCTGGCGATCATCCTCGGATGTTAAGCCAATAAGGTGCAGGCTGGTCCAAAACTAGGTCCAGTTGCCCCCATCAGCCGGTGCCAGAAACCGTCTAAAACTCGTTCGAAGGGCAAGGGAATTGCCCGCGCGGCGGTATACACGATCCATAGGGAGCGTGAAAGGCCGCCCGTGGCAGAACGCTTGCTGCTATTGCAGGGCCAAGCAGGGTGCTCGCGCCTGTGCCGCTTCCGCGCGCTCCTGCGGCAGCCAAATGATTTGATCGGCATTTTCAATCCATCTGGGTTGATGCGAGATGACGACTACCGTCATTTGCGTATGTCGGGCCAGTGTCACGATGTTCCTGCACAGGATCTGTTCGGTTTCGGGATCGAGCGCAGTGGTCGCCTCATCGAGAATGAGCAGGCGTGGATGATGCACAAGCGCCCGCGCAATGCAGATGCGCTGGCGCTGCCCGCCCGACAACGCCGAACCGCGCTCGCCGACGCAACTGGCGATGCCTTGGGGAAGCTGTTCGACGAATTCCCATGCCTGGGCTATTTGGAGGGCGGCAATGACCTCGCCTTCGGCAATGTCCTGGTCTCCGAGCGTCACATTGTTGCGGATGGTGTCATTGAGCAGAAACTGCTCCTGTGGAACATAGCCGATGCCGGCACGCCACGCCTGCATCCCCACGGTTTCGAAAAGGCACGCACCATCGACAAGTATCGTCCCCTTGAGGGGTCGCTGCAAGCCGAGGAGAAGGTCGACCAGCGTGGACTTGCCCACGCCCGATGGGCCGGCAACGGCGGTGATCGACCCCTTCACGATCGTGATGTTAAGATTGTCGAGAACCGGTCGCTTGCCATAGCCGAAACTCAGATTGCTAATCCTTATTGCTGACCGAAACATGGGAATTTCCGTTCCCGCATAGGCCTCGCGTTGTGATTCCGCCTCGTCGATGACGTTTAGAATTGCCGCATAGCGCTGCCGTTCTCCCACCACCTTGAAAGAGAGCCGATAAAGGCTGAACAGCACGGTCGTCACCCGGATCAGGATGAGGCCGATGACGAGCACATTGTGGAATTCGAGATGCCAGAGCGAGACGACGACATAAAACCACGCAGCGATCGCCAATGCTGCAACCGGCTCGAATATCTCCGCGGAAAGATCGCCGCCGATGAGCTTAAGCCGCAGCGATTGGCTCAGGCCTCGCGACTGGGATGAAAACACGGCGAGCAGCCGATCGACGCGTCCCATTCCGCGCATCGGCCGAATGCCCGTCAGCACATCTGAAAAACCTGCAGCGATCTTGTTGAGAGACTGTGCTTCCTCGCGCGCCGATCGCTTCTTCAGCCGCATGACGGCGCCGAACCAGGAAAACATCATTAGCCCGAGCCCCAGCGCGAACAAAGCGACCGGCCAGGAAATATAGAATGCCAGCACGAGATACACGGCAACCTGAAAACTCATCGCCAGAAAATTCGCCACGCTGTGGAACATCTCTCCCATTGCGCTCGCCTCTGAGCTCACCAGATTAGTGAGCTCCCCGACGCGTGCGTGGGCGAGATATGGCCAGCGCACGAACAGCAGGCTGCGCGCCAGCCTAAGGCGCACTTTCTGCGTGACCGCCGCAACCGAGCTTGCCGAGAAGCTCATAAGTGCGATCGAGATGATCGATTTGGCGAGGATCAGTGCGGCGAAGACAGCGAGCACGCTTTTGATTGTGTGCGGCAGGCCTACCATTTCGAAACTATGCCGGATGATATCGTTCAGGCCCTTGTTCGAAAAATTCCCATTCGTTGTGACCATGGCCAGGAATGGCACCAGCATTGCTAGTCCCATGAGGTCGACGAAGCTCAGAACGAAAAGGCCCACGACCATCGCCATGCGCTTCTTGATCGAAACAAGCGCGAAGATTCTATGGAGATCGTCAAAGGATTGTTTGAATTTCATCGAGCGGCCCGGCTGTCGCCTATTAGCAAGACTGTCGATCTCTTCATAGAGGATAGATTGACATCGAATCCATTTTTGCTACATCCATCAGTGCGTTGTTTATTTTTTCCAGCGGTGTTGAGTAGAGTTTTTCAACTGAAGATTTATCAAATAAAGAGCAAAGTCCTTTGCAAAGTAAACAATGATGAGATTGACTGTCGAAAGAACTGGACTTGCCGATCTCATGCTGATCGAGCACGAAGCATTTCAGGATGAGCGGGGATTTTTCGTGGAAGTATTTAGAAACGACTGCTTTCGCGAAGCCGGACTGCCATCTACGTTTGCACAATTCAATCATTCGGCGTCGGCGCGGAATGTTTTGCGCGGGCTTCACATGCAATGGGATCCCCCGATGGGGAAGCTGATGCGGGTGATTCGCGGTCGCGCCTTTCTGGTTGCGGTCGATATTCGGCTGGGCAGCCCCACCTTGGGGCAGTGGTTTGGGGTTGAACTCGGCGAATCGGACAGGCGGCAGGTCTGGGCGCCTGCCGGATTCGCGCGGGGATTTTGCAGTCTCGAAGACGATACGCAAATCCAATACCTGTGCACGGGCACCTACAATGCGCGTGGGGAAGGGGCCATATTGTGGAGTGATGCGGCCCTTGGAATAAAGTGGCCGGTCGCTGATCCGATCCTGTCCGCCAAGGACAGCAATGCACCGGTTTTAACCGATTGGCTGAAAACTCCAGGAGCGCAGAGTTTACGTTGGCAGCAATGAATTAGCGTCATATTCACTCTTATTTGCGGGGGCAAATATGAAAATCTTGGTGGCGGGCGGCGCCGGCTATGTTGGCTCGGCCCTTGTATTGGCGCTCATGGACCGCGGTCACGAAATAACGGTCGTCGACTTGCTCTGGTTCGGGAATTACCTGCCATTGCAGGCCCGTCTTCAGCGCCGCGACGTGATGAGCTTGAGCATCGAGGAACTCCGCCCATACGACGTGGTGGTGTTTCTTGCCGGCTTGTCCAATGATCCGATGGCTGACTATTCTCCGGCCCGCAACTTCGTTGAAAATTCTGCCTCGCCCGGTTTTCTCTGCTATGCGGCGCGCAAGGCCGGCGTCAGCCGCTTTGTCTATGCAAGTTCCTGTTCGGTCTA
>DATFOT010000439.1:0-2123 GCA_035265265.1 Aestuariivirgaceae bacterium
GGTGGTAGACCTTATCCGCCGTGCCGCCGTGCCGCCGAAGCCGCGCCGTGCGACAAAGCCGACGCTCGCCTCGAAACAGCGCAGACTGAATACGAAGACCAGGCGTTCCGAGATCAAGCGGCTAAGAACGTCCCGGCTCGGCGAAGACTAACCCCGATGGACAAAGCACCGGCTTGCCTGTTACCAGCCCCCTCATGCTGAAAAGACTTTACGCCTGGACGCTCTCGCATGCGGCGCGCAAATCCGCGGAGGCCTGGCTTGCGGTCATTGCCTTCATCGAGAGCTCGGTCTTTCTCATCCCGGCGGATGTTCTCTATTTGCCCATGGCGTTGGCGCGGCCCGAGCGAGCCTATCGCTACGCGCTCACTGCCACCCTCGCATCCACGCTTGGCGGCATAGCCGGTTATGCGCTCGGCTTCTATGCCTACGATTTTTTCGCAGCACCTCTACTGGAGTTCTATGGCAAGCGCGACGAGCTCGAAGCGATGCGCAGCTGCGTGGGCCGCGACACTGCCCTGCTTCTACTCGTCACCTCGGGTCTTATGCATTTGCCGCCGATCAAGGTCGTGACCATCCTTTCCGGCTTGATGAATATCGGAATTTTTTTCTTTATTCTGTCCTGCCTCATCACGCGCGGTGCCCGCTTCTTTGCACTTGCCTATGTTCTCCGTCGATGGGGTGCGCCCATCCGGGCATTCATTGAAAAACGCTTGGGGTTGCTCGCAGGGCTTGCCGCCGTGCTCCTGATCGCGTCTTATTTCCTTCTCAAAACCTTTGCCAGCGACGGCAACGCCCTGGCCTGCTGATGAACCGATGATCCCCGCACTGAAGCCGCGGCACGCAATCCCTGGAATTCTGCTTGTCGCGAGTGTCACGATCGCCGCGGCCTGGGCGTTCCAGGTCATGGGCGGATATGCGCCCTGCCCGCTTTGTCTGCAGCAGCGGTGGCCCTACTACGCGATCATTCCCATTGCGATCATCCTTCTGTGGATGTCTGGTCGCGAGAGGCTCGTTCGCGCCGGGCTATTGCTGATCGCCCTGATCATGTTCGCCGGCGCTGTGCTTGCCGTCTATCACGCGGGCATCGAGTGGCAATGGTGGCAGGGACCGCAAGCCTGTTCCGGCGGCGCCGGCCTGACGGGCACCTTGCCTGACCTCTCAAATCTCAGCGTCGTGCGCTGCGATGAGGCCGCGCTACGAATCCTCGGCCTATCCCTGGCCGGCTGGAACGCCCTCACATCATTGCTGATCGCCGGCCTCGCGCTGGCGGCGGCACGCCGCAGAAGCGCTTAAGGCTCGAGTTCCGTATCCCAGTAGAGATAATCCTGCCAGCTGTCGTGCAGATAGTTCGGCGGAAACAGCCGGCCGTTCCTGTGCAGTTCATGCACCGTCGGCCGTACCGGCTTTTGCTCCGGCCACATCGACACCTCGTCGGGTAGATGCCCGCCCTTCTTGAGATTGCAGGGTGAGCAGGCCGCCACCACATTTTCCCACGTCGTATGTCCGCCCTTTGAGCGCGGCACGAGGTGATCGAAGGTTAGATCGTCGCGTTCCCCGCAATATTGGCAAGAGAAACGGTCGCGCAGGAACACGTTGAAGCGGGTGAACGCGGGATAGCGGGCCGGCTTGATGAAAGTCTTCAGTGAAACTACGCTCGGCAGGCGAAACTCGAATGACGGGCTGCGCACTACCCGGTCGTATTCGGAGACGATGTTGACGCGGTCCATGAACACGGCCTTCACCGCATCCTGCCACGACCAAAGCGACAGCGGATAATAGGACAAGGGCCGGTAATCGGCGTTGAGGACCAATGCCGGACAGCTTTCGACTGCAATGGGTGCCTGATACACGACCTCTCACCCCTTGGGCACGTTTTTCGTTTCGGACAAGCCTACTATATCTTGTGCGACAAGCCTGTGAAGGGGGCCGCTCTCCTCATCAACCGCGGGCAAAATTCCGTTGGTTCGGCGATACTGGGCCCACAGTAGCCGCGCTGCGACGGACCGCCACGGCCGCCAGTTTTCGGCCAGTGACTGCATTGCTTTTTCGCTCGGCCTTTCCTCCATGCTGAAGAGCGCCTGTGCCGCTCTCTGCAGGGCCACATCGCCACAGGGCCACGCATC
>DATFOT010000440.1:0-3144 GCA_035265265.1 Aestuariivirgaceae bacterium
TTCGGGCTGCGTTTTACGCCCTCTTCGACCAGCCGCCTGATCGCTTCCGGCCGACCCGGCCTGTCGGGCTGCGCTTCGCGCCACTGGTCGAGCAGGTCGAGATCGTCCGCCATGATACGCACGCCGATGAGGGTGCCTCCGCCCGCTTGTGGCGGCCCGGGCCGCCTTTTGATCTTGTCCGGTTTGTCGGATGGTTGTTTTGCCATGGCGGCATGATAACAGCGGTGACGAGTCGGGCAAGGCGCGCCGACTTTTCTCCTCTCCAAACATTAAACTAATCGGTTGACAATTCCCTCCGCATAATTATATTGAACCTTATGGTTGAACATCCAGCACATCTCGACGCTGTTTTTCACGCCCTGTCTGATCCGACCCGGCGGGCCATGCTTGGTCAACTGGCGGAACGGGAACGCACGATCGGAGAACTGGCAACCCCGTTCAGCATGAGCTTCGCCGGCGCATCGAAACACGTGCGGGTGCTGGAGAGCGCCGGACTGGTAACGCGCACGATCCGCGGCCGCACCCATCTCTGCCGCCTGCGCGCGGCGCGGCTCGCAGAAGCCGATGCGTGGCTGAGGCGTTACGAGCGCTTCTGGACCGACCGTCTGGACATGCTCGAACAGCTCCTCCGCGACGACGACACACGCAGATCCCCACCCTCGAAAGGAGACGACCGATGACAGAACTCGCGACCCAGGATGGTTATGGCGCGCTGATTGAGCCCACCACCTTGGAGATCCAGCGCCTGCTGCCCGGCCCCATCGAACGCATCTGGGCTTATCTCACAGAGAGCGAACTGCGCCGCCAGTGGCTCGCGGCTGGCCAGATGGAGTTGAAAGTCGGAGCGCTCTTCGAATTCGTGTGGCGCAACGACGACCTCACCAGCCCGCCTGGAGAGCGGCCGCCCGGTTTCAGCGACGAGCACCGGATGCAGGCCCGCATCACCGAGCTTGATCCGCCCCGCAAGCTCGCCATCACCTGGCAAGGCAGCGGTGACGTCTCCTTTGAACTGGAGCCCGTCCGCGACCGGGTACTGCTCACGGTCGTTCATCGCCGCGTTCCCAATCGCGCGACCCTGCTCAAGGTTAGCGCCGGCTGGCACATGCATCTCGAGGTTCTGGCAGCCCGCGCAACGGGCAAGGAGCCGGCGCCGTTCTGGGATGGCTGGCGCCGCCTGCAGGAGGAATATGATCGGCGGCTGCCGGCCTGGGACAAATGATTGGTCCACGAACTCTGACGCGTGAGAGAAAACATGGGCAGCTCAACCTATCGCTGGGTGATCGTTGCGGCTGGAGGCTTGCTCAGCTGTGTGGCCATCGGCGCCATGTTTTCGCTCCCCGTTTTTCTTCTGCCGATCTCGCGGGATACCGGCTGGTCCGTCACCGGCGTGTCGAGCGCCATGACGATTGGTTTTGTCGCCATGGCAGTGGCAAGCATGGCCTGGGGCACGCTTGCCGACCGCATCGGCGCCCGGCCCGTGGTGCTGATTGGTTCTCTCGTCTTGGCAGCAAGCCTGGCGCTAGCCAGCCAGGCCACATCGCTTATTCAGTTCCAGCTGATTTTCGGAATGGCGGTCGGGGGTGCGATAGCCTCGATCTTTGCACCCATGATGGCCTGCGTGACAGGCTGGTTCGACACTCATCGCAGCCTTGCGGTGTCTTTGGTATCCGCCGGCATGGGAATGGCGCCGATGACGATGTCGCCATTAGCGGCCTGGCTTGTCTCCATTTACGATTGGCGAACGTCCCTTCTTATCATTGCAGCGCTTGCCGCCTCATTGATGATACCGGCCGCGCTGCTCATACGCAGCCCGCCGGCTCTGGACGGCAACAATGCAGTCGCTTCCGATGACGGTGAGCCGCAATCTGAGATGTCTTTGGGGCAAGCGATCAGGTCACCCCAGTTCATCATCCTGCTGCTGACGAATTTCTTCTGCTGCGCCACGCACTCGGGCCCGATCTTTCACACGGTGAGTTATGCCGTCAGCTGCGGCATACCGATGATTGCCGCTGTTTCGATCTACAGCGTGGAAGGGCTGGCAGGCATGGGCGGCCGGGTCGCCTTCGGAATCCTTGGCGACCGGCTGGGAGCCAAGCGCGTCCTCGTGTCGGGGCTCCTGCTTCAGGCATTTGGCGCGCTAGCCTATGTCTCCGCGCGCGAGCTCGGCGCGTTTTACGCGGTGGCCGCACTGTTCGGTTTTATCTATGCCGGTATCATGCCGCTTTATGCCGTCATCGCGCGTGAGAATTTTCCGCTGCGGATGATGGGAACTGTTATCGGCGGAACGGCCATGGCTGGCAGCTTGGGGATGGCAGCCGGCCCCTTGGCTGGTGGGCTGATCTTCGACGCCTTCGCGAGTTACACTTGGCTCTATGTCGGCTCTTGGGGTATCGGGCTCGGGGCTTTCCTGATCGCAATGACCTTCAGGCCGTTCCCTAAAAATCAGTCGCAAGCGGCACCAGCTTGACGCTTAAGCGCGACTTCAACGTCTCATCAATAGATGGGACCGAGGCCCTTGTTGGATTTGCTCTCCTGTATCAGGCCGACCTGCTCGGCGAGCAGATCGGACAACGTCGTTGTAGCCGTTGCGACAGCATTTGGATCAGCATCTGGATCGATGGCCGGAGCCAATATGGAAGCGGCTTCGTCGAGCGTGGTCTGTGTGATCATTTCCTTGTCTAATAGCTGCTGATGAATCCAGTCGATGGTTTCGGATGTTAGCTCATCCTTGTTGGCCACCTTGGCGAGGATGGAAGCAAGCTCCTCGGCTGTTGGATCATCGGTGGCATCAACGGTTTTGAACGCGCTTAAAGCAGCTGAGTACTGCGTCATCGCGCCTATCGCCGAAGTCCGGCGAGCATGCCTGAACGCGCTTACCGATGCATTCAGTGAATTGAAGCGGCCGCGATTGCTCGCCACCCCCGGCGATTCCCGAACCCCGGCCGATGCTGTGCCGCCCATGCCCTTGCCATGGCCGCCGGCCTGAGACTGTCCTTGTCCCTTATCATTGCCATTGCCGCCGGCGTTGTTCGCCAGCGCCGCATGAAAGCTCATCTCGCTGTTTGAAAACGGCAACGGCGTGAACATCGATACGGCCGTGAGGAGCAAAACGCGGAACCAACCTGGCACATTGATGGTCATCGG
>DATFOT010000441.1:0-4760 GCA_035265265.1 Aestuariivirgaceae bacterium
AGCGTCGGGCCATCGCGACCGGCGATGGCTGGTCTCGAATTCATCATTCTCCAGTCAGGATCCTGACCAGTGTCCAGCCCGAACCAAATCTCAGCCATCACCGCGGCCAGCCTGCCATCACCGCAACGCAGGCGAGTGAACTGGCCGTTCGCGGCGACGATGTTGTGCGCGTCGCTTCTCGGGATCGGGCTGGCATACTGTGTCCGCACGTTGTCGATCCCGGTATGGGGGATTGATGGAGGGGGCGCGGCTCTCTTGCCGGGCGATGTCGTCTGCGCCAGCGAGAATTCGTCAACGCCGCCGGAGACAATTCGCAGGGAGTGAAGCGGCCGAGCTTTTCGGACTCCGAGAGGCCGCGCCGTACCGCAACCGCTCGTTGAGCGTTTGCCGTCAACCGTTCGGAAACCACACGATCTCTCTTCCACTCCCGCTAACTAATCGAAAATCGTTCTGCCGCAAGTTCGTGCCCGGGAAAGAAGGGGAAGATCCGAACATGAGCAGCCTGGCCATCCTGGAAAACGTTCGCCGATACCGCACCATCGCGTCGTTGTGCCGTCAAACCGCGGCCTTCCGGCCGCTTCATAGCGGCTCCCTCCTGGCGCAAGCCAATGAATGGGAGCATCGCGCCGTAGCCGAGCTGGAAGCCTACTATGGGGCTTTCTATTGCGCGGCGACAGGCAATAGCCCGATGCATTCCACAAGCTGCGCCGCGTGAGCTGGCCGCGGGCGCTCCGGAAACGGATGCGCTTAAGGTTCATTAAGAATTGTGGCAGCGGGAGTGAGATTAGCCGGCAAGAAATTTGCCGCACGAGTCCCGGATTAGGCAGATAGCATATCCACGATTGGAGATGACCCCTCGCGGAAGAACTCCAGGATTGGCGGCATATACAGCGCCATCAACTCCCGCGGGATGCGAAGCGCCTTCTCGAAGCTGCCCGCGCTCTCATAGTCAAGATCGATGGCGACTTGCCGTTCATCGCCATTCCCTCACGGTTGCGGGATGTTCTTCTGCTTGAGCCACTCGCGCATCTCGCCGATCTCGCGCCTTTGGGTGTTGATGATCTCGCGAGCAAAGTGCTGGTTTCGGGCGTCCTTGCCGAACTTCAGGACGATCTCGGCCATGTCCACTGCGCCTTGATGGTGAGGGATCATGCCGAGCACGAACGCCGTATCGGGATCGGCATTGGCGATGCCTTGCATCATGGGGCCATGCATGCCGTCCATTGCGGCGCGGTAGGCCGACTCGGCCGTTGACGCTGTCGCAGCGTTGCCGTGCATGCCATGCGGATGCTCCGGGCTCGGCGTGTGCGTCAGCCGCTCGCCTGTCGGCGTCCCCGCGTTTCCCTCGATGCCATAAATCGCGATGTGCAGTCCCCAATACCCCGTCACGAAGATCACAAGCGCCGCCGCAAGTCCTGCCGGGACGCCGGCGAGCCTGCGCTTGAGCGCCGGCAGGAAATGCACCTCACGGGTATGATCGGCAGCGATGGCAACGATGATCGCCATGATGAGCGCGTGGCCGATCAGGTCGACGCGGCCGAACGGATAGACCGCTGCGTTGAAAATAATGAAGAGAGCGATCGCCGACAGCCGGCGGACGAGCGGCGTCCAGATCAGGCCGAATCCCATCGTGAACTCGGCGACGCCGGCCATCGGGATGAACACGTCGCGCGGCATGCCGAAAGTCAGGAAGGGCTTTTCCTCTACGAGCGGGTAGAACCAGTCGGGATAAGCAAATTTTTCGAGGCTCGACCACATCAGCGCGATGGCCACGCCCCAGCGCAGCGCCTCGAAGCGATGCTTGCGCCATTCCGGATTTGACGATGCTTCCAGCACCAGATAGGCGGCGACGCCGACGCCCAGCGCGAGATAGTCAAGCAGATGGAAGACATCGTAGTCGCGCAGCGCCAGCAGCCACAGGCCGATGATGCCGGCGGCGGCGAGCGGCTGCGTCTTGCGAGAAAAGATCAATCCCGCGATCAGGAGCTGCGTCCACGACACCCATTCCGCGGGCGTCTTGAGATCAGGTGTCAGATAGACGCCGCCGACCGCGAAGATCGCCACGAAGAAGGCGCCAATGACCACGCGCACGAACTCATCAAGGCGCTTCCAGAGAGGGTCGGTGATCCCGTCCATGCCGCGCAGGATCGTTTCACCGGCGTTCGACTTCTCTACCGCTCGTGTTGCGAGGAAGAACGCCAACACCAGTGCAATGCCGGTCCAGAACCAGGCATTGATGAGCGTGGCCTGGATCGGCTGTGGCGGTGCGCCGACGATAAAGGGCGCGAACCATTTCACATGCGCGTGCGCCGGCGCCGAGGTTGCTACGAATGCAAGCGTGGCCAAGCCAAGCGTGCGACCGGTGGAACGAGGCACGGTGCGATGAATCAATTTTCTCTCCTCAGGTGACGAGGTGCGTCTTGAGCAACTTAGGCGGGAAATGTCGAGGCTGTTGGAAACCGCAACGCCTTGGGTTCGATATGTTGAAGCCGATCTGAAGGCTGTCGGCGCATGCGATGCGCCCGGCCGATGAAGAAGCGGCGGCAGCTCCGTCGTTTGGCGAGTTCGGTCTTCGCGCGTACGGTCGATTTGGACAAGTTTGGCGCACCCGACACGATTCGAACGTGTGACCTTTGCCTTCGGAGGGCAACGCTCTATCCAGCTGAGCTACGGGTGCTTCGGAAGTTCATTTAGCCGATTGGCCGGGCAGGGGCAACGGCCCTTGCAGGGGTTGGGGCGGCGAAGGTGGAGGCCGATGACCCGCGTTCCCCTCGCAAAATTCCGGTCCGTTCCCCGCAATTGGTGCTAGTCTTGGCGCGTTGATCTTCTCGTTTGGATGGGGACGTCCGATGTATAAGAAGGTTCTTCTTGCCTATGACGGTTCGGTCGAGGGGCGGCGCGCGTTGCGGGAGGGCGCAAAGCTCGCGCAACTCTGCCGTTCCGAGGTCTTTTTGCTCGCCGTCGTCGAGGTTTCCTCGATCATGACGCCCGAGGCCGGGCTCACGATCCCGATCGAGCTGCAGACCGAGGATTACAAGGCCATCCTGAACGAAGGCACCGAGCGGCTGAAGGCGCTGGGATTTAACCCGACCGCGCGGCTCGAGGTCGGCGATGCCGGCCAGAAAATTGCCGAAGTTGCCGAAGAAATCGGTGCGCATCTCGTCGTCGTCGGCCATCGGCCGCAGGGAACGCTGGCGCGGTGGTTCGGCTCGATCGGCAGCTATCTGGTCAAGCGCCTGCGCTGCAGCGTGCTGGTGGCCCAGACCGAGATCAGCGACGCCGAGTTCGAGCGGCTGAAGCCGGCGGAGACGGCAGCCTAGGGATCGTCCTCGGCCGACCTCCAGGCCGACCCGAAACCTAATCCGTGGGAACGATGATCTTGCCGATCGGCCATAGCGCGATGCCGGCAAGCTTCAGATGCGCCCAGGCAAAGGGAATGCCGATGATCGTGACGGCCAGCACCACGGCCGTGACGAGATGCCCGAGCGCCAGCCACCATCCCGCCAGCACCAGCCAGATGATGTTGCCGATCACCCCGAACGGCCCGGTGCCGATATCCTCTTGGCCCGTATAGAAGTCGCGCGATACGGCCCTGAAGCCGAACGGGAACAAGGTGTAGGCCGCGATATTGAACGCGGCCCGCGCCCAGGGAATCCCGATGATCGTGATCGCCATGATGACGGCGGCAACCAGCCAGCCGAACGCCATCCATGCGCCGCCGAGAACGATCCAGATGATATTGAGCAGCAATGAAACCGGTGACATGGCTAAAACTCTATCTTGCCGTGGGGGCGATTGAAATCGAAAACCAGCCTGCAACCGGAACCCGATTGCCCCGGCCTTCGCAAGCGCTAAACTCATCTGCCTAACGACCGAGCAACAAGCGTCGACAGGGAGAATCGTTCATGCGTCCGCTCGAATTCGGCTGGTACCTGCCCACGCATGGCGACACCACCGCCTATGGCCTGATGGACGCACAGATTCCGGGCTCGCCCGAACTGTGCGACCGCGTGGTGCAGGCGGCGGAAGCGGCCGGCTTCGAATATCTTCTGATTCCGGTCGGCTCGGTGTGCTGGGAGGCCTGGATCACCGGCGCGTTCATGGCGGCGCGTTCGTCCTCCATCAAGCCGCTGATTGCAGCAAGGCCCGGCTATATCAACCCGGTGCTGCTGGCGAAGATGATCTCGACCTTCGACCAGCTGTCGGGCGGGCGCATCTGCATCAATCTGATCGCCGGCCAGAACGAGAGCGAGGTCGAAGGCGAGGGCGTGCGCTATCCGAAGGAAGAGCGTTACGCGCTGATGGAGGAGGAAGTCTCGATCCTGAAAGCGCTGTGGACCACGCGCGGACCGGTCACCTTCGAAGGAAAATTTCACAAATTGTCCGGCGCGCATATCCGGCCGCGTCCGTACCAGCAGCCGTTTCCAAAATTCTATCTCGGCGGCGGCTCGCGCCAGGCCTGGGAATTATCCGCGAAGCATTCCGACGTGCATCTGTTCTGGGGCGACCTGCCGGAAAAGATCGCCTCGAATATTGCCGAGATCACGGCGATGGCGCGCGCGCATGGCCGCGAAAACGACATCGGCTTCGGCATGCGGCTGCAGGTGATCTGCCGCGAGAACGAGGCGGACGCCTGGGAGGCCGCCGATCAACTGGTGCGCCACGCCACCGAGCGGCAGAAGCAGGAAATCAAGACGCTCTACACCAGGTCGGAGGCAAACCTGCGGGTGCAGCAGCTTGCCCGCGACCATGGCGATCTT
>DATFOT010000442.1:0-2660 GCA_035265265.1 Aestuariivirgaceae bacterium
GGGCTGCGGTAGAAACCGTCCTGAGGAAAGGCGACGAGCTGCAGGTCGATATAAGATGCAACTTTTCGCCGGACTTCGAGGAGTGCATCGACAGCGAGCAGGCGGTCGTCGCAGATGTCGACATGGGTGCGAATGGCAAGCAGGCCCATCGATACGGCCCAGTCGCAATAGGCAAGAGCGCGCTCCATCACCGCCTCGGGCGTGAGCAGCGGCTTGAGCTCGCCCCAGAGCGCTATTCCTTCCAGCAGCGTGCCGGATTTGTTGATGCGCGGGATGCCGTAGGACAAGGTCGCGTCCATATGAAAATGAGCATCGACAAAAGGCGGCGAGGCGAGACAACCCCCAGCATCAAATATTTCGGCAGCATCGGCGTCGAGACGCGTTTCTACAGCTTCGATCAGCCCTTGCGAAATTCCGATATCGGCTTTCTTCCCATCGGGAAGGGTTGCGTTCCTGACGATGATGTCGAAGCTCATGGAGTACTCGGAGCCGGCGCTAACGCTCGCCCTTGCGATAGGCAACCATCAGGGCGCGGGGATAAGTGGCACGGCGCGACATCACGATCAATGCAATAATGGACAGCACATAGGGCAACATCAGGAAAATCTGGTAAGGCACGAAGGCTCCGGCAACCTGCTGCAGGCGCAGCTGATACGCATCGAAGCCGGCGAACAGCAAAGCACCGAGCAGCGCCTTGCCGGGGCGCCAGGAGCCGAAAACGACGAGCGCGATGCAGATCCAGCCACGCCCGTTGATCATGTCGAAGAAGAACGAGTTGAACGCGGACATGGTGAGAAAGCCGCCGCCGATGCCCATCAATGCGCTGCCCACGGTAACGGCGGAGATGCGGACCGCGGTCACGCTCAAACCCTGAGCCTCGGCGGCCGCGGGGTTTTCGCCCACAGTGCGCACGGCGAGACCCGCCGGTGTCTTGTAAAGAAACCAGGCGACGAGCGCGGTGAGGACGAACGCCAAATAGGTGAGGGGAGTCTGGCGGAAAAGCGCTTCGCCCAGAACGGGAATATCGGAAAGAAACGGGACCGGCAATCGCGAGAAGGGCTGAATTTTAGGAGGCGTCGTGACTTCAGGCAGAACGAGGCGGTAGCAGTAATAGGTCAGGCTGGTTGCCAGCAAGGTAATGCCGATACCGGTGACATGCTGAGACAGGCCGAGCGGCACCACGAGAAAAGCATGAAGAAGGCCAAAGGCGGCTCCCGTCGCCGCTGCCACGAGCACGCCCAGCCAAAGATCGCCGCCCATATAGACGGTCAACCATCCGGCGAAAGCGCCGGCGGTCATGATGCCTTCTATGCCGAGGTTCAGAACTCCGGCGCGCTCGCAAAGAAGCTCGCCCAGCGTGGCGAAAATCAACGGCGATGCGATGCGCACGGCGGCGGCCCAGAGGCTTGCGGTGAACAGGATTTCAAAGGCTTCCACTCTTAACCCCGGCGAAGCCGATAGCGGGTGAACATCACCGCCGTCACCATGGTCAGCAGCGCAGTTGCAACCATCACCTGCGCGATATAGCTCGGCACGCCGGCAGACCGGCTCATGGCGTCGGCGCCGACGAAGATCCCGGCGACGAAGATGGCAGCGGCAACGACACCCAAGGGACGGAGCAGTGCCAGCATGGCGACGACAATCCCGGCATAACCGAAGCCGGGGGACAGATCGAGCGTGAGATTGCCCTTGAGCCCGGCGACCTCCGACATGCCGGCTAGTCCGGCAAGCCCGCCGGAGAGCAGGGCCGTCTTGAGTATGACGCTATCGACCGGGATGCCGAGAAAGCGTGCGGCTGCGGCATTGTGGCCGACCGCCCGCATCTCGTATCCAGCTGTTGTCCTGACATTCACGAACCAAACGAACAGCGCTGCCGCGAGCGCAATGACGAAGCCGAAGTGCAGGCGCTTGCCCTGGATGATGCGCGGGAGCCTGGCCTCGGGGATCAGTTTTTGCGACTGCGGCCAGCCTAGTCCCATGGGATCCTTGAGCGGCCCCTCGAGAAGGAGGCTGACGAAGAGGATTACGATGAAATTCAACAGCAGTGTCGTCACGACCTCGTCGACACCAAATCGGATCTTCAGGAAGGTAGGTCCGAGCAGCATCGCGGCACCGGCGAATACCGCCGCTGCCATCAGCACGGGGAGAAGAAGCGGCCCCGGCAGAGGCAGGAGGCCGGTTCCCAAAGCTACGGTGGCAACCGCACCCATATAGAGCTGGGCCTCGCCCCCGATGTTCCAGAGCTTTGCACGAAATGCCACTGCAGCGGCAAGCCCGGTGAAAATGAGCGGCGTGGCGCGCGCCAAGGTTTCCAGCAAGGCGAAGCTCGACCCGGCGGCACCCCGCGCCACCAGATAGAAGACGGAAAACGGCGATGCACCGCTGAGCAGCACGAGAAAGGCCACGATCAGGAAGGACAGGAAAACGGCGAGTGCCGGAAAGAAGAACAGAAGTGCCACGGACGTGCCGCTTCTGGGTTCAAGCCGCATGGCCCGGCTCCGGTTCGGCCAACCCGAAGCCATGGCCCGACATCATCAGGCCGATGGCGCGGATATCCGCGGCTTTCCGCATGAGCGGCTCGGAGACGCGACCCCGATAGGCCACGGCGATGCGATCGGCGAGCAGCATGATCTCGTCCAGATCCTCCGAGATGAGCAGGA
>DATFOT010000443.1:0-3699 GCA_035265265.1 Aestuariivirgaceae bacterium
GATCGATTTGACCTCGGCGGTGTGCGCCGAGATTTCGATCTTGTCGCCCTGGGCGCGATTGAAGTCGCGGATCACGTCGTTGCCGAAGCCGTCGACCCAGTGATCGTGAGTGGCGCCGTTCTCGCCGGTGACGCCATTCCAATCGATGGTGCCGTCGGCATTGACGTGCTTGGCAACGATCTCATCCTTGGCATTGACCATACCTTCGAAGCGGAAGGTATCGCCGCCGGCGCCGCCGGTGAGGGTGTCGTTGACCGCCTTGAACGCAGCCGTTTCCTCCGCAAAGATCTGCGTCGTGCCGTCCTGCGCTGCGACCATTTCGCCGGCATCCGACCGGCTGAGCAACACGTCGTTGCCCGCGCCTCCGTCCATCCGGTCGGCGCCGAAGCCGCCGACCAGCAGGTCGTTGCCGGTGCCGCCCGAAAGGTTGTCGTTGCCCGAGCCGCCCCAAAGCTTGTCAGCGCCGGAGCCGCCGCTGAGCGTGTCGTTGCCTGCCATCCCGGAAAGAGCGTCGTCGCCGCGGCCACCGGCCATGTAGTTGCTGCTCGTCGTTCCGTTCACATGGTCATGGTCGGCGGTGCCGCCGCCGAACTTGGCGAAGAAGTCTTCGAAGCGGCTATTGTCGAGGAAGCCGTTCAGATTGAAGCGTGCCATTATTCTATCCTCTTACTCAGAGGCCTCACGAACTACAAACGACCACCCCGGATTTTGGGAATCGTGAAGTGATGCGCGCGGGCAAGACGTGAGGCGTGACTCCTTACCCGCATGGAAGGAAGAACAGCAAAACGGGTCGGTCACTGGACGTGCAGGCGGCGGATTTGCGTAGGCTAGGGGCAATATGGTGACGCGTAAGGCATCCGTGCGGCAGATTATCGAGTGCGCGCCTCAATTTCGTCGCGCTGCCTACTTCTGAGCTCGGGCGGCCAAGCCCTTGCGCCGGACTTGCGATCCGCAGATTCGCGATCTTCCCTCGACGATCTCTGATTTTGTCGAACGACAGGACGATCGCGATCGATGCCATCGACGCTTCCGATCTAACTCACTCGTGTCGGCCGCGATTGGCTTCATCGCACTGCGCGGAATGTCGGCTTCAACACGCCGGATTACTCGTTCACGTAAGTGTTGCCCTCCTGCAGCGAGATAGTGGGCGGCAGTGTGGTGCGGATCCACAGATTGCTTTTTTCCAGCTTGGGCAGGAATTCCAGATAGCATCCGCGCGAACACGACGGTGAGCAGCACCAGACCCGCAGTTGGGGTGAGGGAGCCCCCTGCCCGATCTGCAACGGC
This sequence comes from Aestuariivirgaceae bacterium, assembly GCA_035265265.1. GTDB lineage: Bacteria > Pseudomonadota > Alphaproteobacteria > Rhizobiales > Aestuariivirgaceae > DATBLQ01. Next base: position 1,288 of record DATFOT010000443.1, read on the forward strand.
CTGCGCCGAGGCCACCATGCCGGAGATGCCTAACGGTTTTGGGCTCACGCGGTAAATATGCCTTTCGTGGACGATAAATGAAAGACGGCCGCCAAATGAGGCAGCCTTCCTTCGTTTCGGCGTGGGGGCTAGAAAACGAGTTGGTGGCGACGCATAATGGTGGGATGAAAGCCAGGGAGAGGTGGACAGAAAATCTACAGTGCCCCCAATGCGGAAAGATTGGCGAAGCCCAGCTTTCGCGAGCAGATACCTATGCCTTCTTGATGGGCGATAATGAGACGAGTGTCGATTTCGTTTCGGACGGCTTTTCGTGCAGTCGGGACGGTGAAGCCGTCAACTTCAGTTGCGCGCATTGTCAGGTGGGAGCCGCATGGATGAACACAGGGCTCAAAAGAAGATCAGTACCTAGATGACGACAGGATTCAGTCGGCGGACCGGCATGTTTGGTTTCAGTTCAGTTTACGTCGGAGCTTCCTGATAATTCCAGCAGATCATTGGCTATTCCTTGATGAGCCGCTGGGATTCATCGAGACCGATGGTTTCGGCTCCGGCGCGCCGCATCGTCGTTGCGTCGTTCATGAGCGTGACCATTTCTAAAAGCTTTTGTTCATCCTGCTGGGTCCAAGGCAACGGCTCATTTTGAGCCACTTAGGTAGGCGCCGGCTCCGCGCACTGGCAGCCCATTGTTGTCCGCAGCCGGACAGACAAGGGGCGGATGTGGACCTAGTCTTTCTTTGTCCGGCTGCATCCTCCTCAAGCCGCCGGCTGGCCATCTGCCAGCGGCCCTTCAAAGCAAGGCGCCAGCTCTTGATATCAACACCGCTGACCCTGGCTGTCCGGTCTCACGGCGCGAACCGGCCGCTAACGTTCGGTCCGCATGTAGGGGCTTTGCTCGGTGACGAGCTTTAATTCTGGGGTGGCATCTATCTGTTGGATTGTATGCACGCGAGGTGGCTTTTCCGGACTGCTCCAGAACATTGACAGAGCAGCATAAACGGCAAGCATACCCGCGCTTATGACCAAGAAGTCACGCTTCATCGCGTCCTCCCTTAGGTCCTTTGAGACAGAATGGAGCCAGCCTCATGGCGTAATTCAGACCAGCTAACTCCGTTCAACGTGACTGATTAACTTTACCTCCCTCTCGCCGCTCGGCAATCAGGACCTTGATAGCTGCGGCCCTTCATAGGCCTATGGACCCGCTGCGGCAGTTTTAAACGATGCGCATCCTTCATCCACCACCTCTGCTGCACCTTCGAGGTCGAGCGCATCAGGAGCGTACCTGGCTGGTCGAACTTCGTGGCGGCGATCTCCCGCAAAATCAGCACGGGCCTACATCCTCTCTAAGGTCCTGCTAAATTTGCTCACAATCGTTCCCTGCAAGATCAGGCATTCGACGACAAAGCACCGATCGTTAGGAACGTTGAACGAAACAGCAGGTTACGGCCTCAGATCCTCCCTTTTAAGGATGATGATTATGGCTAACACACCTGAAGCGCTTCGTCCAAACCACCGTACTCCTCCTCAGGCGAGCGAAGTCGCTCCCACGGACGAAATCCGCACGATCATGTTGAACCAGGTGGCTTGGGGAGCTGTTTTCGCAGGTTCAGCGATTGCCCTTGTAATGCAGATCATCCTCAACATGATTGGCCTAGGCGTAGGTCTCTCAACTTTAGATGTCGCGCAAGGTGACACCCCGAGCGCGAGCTCAATATCAGTTGGTGCTGGTATCTGGTTTGTCGTTTCCGGAATTCTGGCGGCTGGGCTTGGAGGATATATAGCGGGTCGGCTTTCGGGAAAGGCGTCGAGTTCGACGACTGCTTATCACGGATTGATCTCGTGGGCGGTCTCAACGCTGGCTGTCCTCTATCTACTCTCCTCCGCCGCCTCGGGCATGGTTGGCGGCGCCCTCAGCACGGCGTCTTCTGCTCTGGGTGGAGCAGGCAAAGCCTTGGGCGGATCCCTCCAGACGGCAGTTCAGACCGCAGCGCCGTCCTTGAACAATGTCAGCGACCCGATGGCGGCCATCGAAAGCAAAGTACGGAACGCCTCGGGAGGGCAAGATCCTGCAGCGCTGCGCGATGCTGCTATTACAGCTGTTCGCGTCGCTCTAACTGGAGACCCTGCCCAACAGGCAGCTGCCAATGATAAGGCCGCCGAGGCGTTAGCCAAGGCCCAGAATATATCGCAGGATGAAGCAAAAGCACAGGTGGATCAGTACCAGCAGCAATACAAGGAAACGGTGGCCAAGGCAAAGCTGCAGGCAAAGCAGGCGGCCAATACCACAGCAAAGCGGGTCTCCCAAGGCGCACTTTTTGGTGCCTTGGCCCTTTTGCTGGGGGCCTTGGCAGCGTTCTTTGCCGGACGCGCTAGCGCGGTGACCCCTACGGTTTCGATCAGAACAAGCGGCACCTG
>DATFOT010000444.1:0-5024 GCA_035265265.1 Aestuariivirgaceae bacterium
TTCTTGGCAATGAAACACATGGGGCGAACCGCCGAGAGGATGAGTATATCCAGCCAGCTCAAATGATTGGCAACGTAGAGACATGGCTTGCCGGAAACAGGTTCGCCGTTCACTTCAATTTTAACCCCCATGAGCCGAGTGACGGTTTGAAAATAGAGATAGGGGAATTTGCGAGCGGCGGCCGGCCATATCCAACTGAAAAGCCATTGCGGCGGTATCACCGCGCAAGAGACAGCCCCGATCAAGGCGATCAGCCAGCCAGCACGCACGTAACTCATCTGCGCCGCCTCGCCCTGGGCGCGGAAGCCAGCGGCCGGCCATAAAGCTCGAGCCGGTGCCCGACGAGCCGGTAACCCAATTGCTGGGCAACCACTTCCTGCAGCTTTTCGATCTCCTCATTGCGAAACTCGATCACTTTGCCGCTGGCAAGATCGATCAGATGGTCATGATGCTGCGCGGGCGCCATTTCATAGCGGGCCCGGCCGCTGAACGCGTGACTCTCGAGTATGCCCATGTCCTTGAACACTCGGACGGTTCGATAGACGGTTGCCAACGAGATGCGGCTGTCGCGGCTGGCTGCCCGACGATGAAGCTCCTCGACATCGGGATGGTCGGCCGCCTCGGCAATAACGCGGGCGATTGTGCGGCGCTGACCCGTCATGCGCAGGCCCTTTTCGATGCAGGCCTTCTCGATCTCGTTCATGCCAAAGGTATAAGATCAGACGCCATGGTTCGCAATCGGAAGCGGCCGGCTCATCATCACCGCATTCTCATAGGTTCCATCGCCTTTGGCGTAATAGTCCCGGCGCGAGCCGCTCACGGCGAAACCGGCGGCTTCGTAGAGACGCGCAGCGGGGGTGTTCGAGCACCCAACCTCGATGTAAAGCCGACGCGCGCCCGCGGCAGCCACCATGTCGGCCGCACGGGCGAGCAACCGCAAGCCGATGCGGCGGCGCCGATAACGAGGTGCCACGGCGAGGGTAAGAATTTCGGCTTCATCGGCGGCGGCTCTGGCCAGAAGAAAGCCCAAAGGCTTGCCGAGATGAGACATTGCAGCAAGTGCCAGCACACCGGGCATTCCCATGAGCCCGCGGATGGATTCAGCATCCCATGGATGATCGAAGCTGAGGGCGTGTAAGTGGCCGAGACTCTCGGCCTCCTCGGCGTTCACCTTACGAATGTCGATGCCGTCCAAGCGAGGAGGCAGACTGGCGCCGGGCGGCCGCAGATAGAGGGGTGCCGGAGGCACTTCGGAGGCCACTTCACCGGCGGCGAGGGCTGCAACGACAGAGGCATGCGGCAGATCAGAAGCATGCGAGCGTGTGAGATTGCGGTGCTCGCCCGTGGCAGCGAGCAGACCGGCGCCGGAGCCGATAATCCAGCACTCGTTCTTTGGCAAACGCGCGGCAGCCTCTGCAAGGGAGTGGGCCAGCGGTTCGTTGAGGGGATCAAGGTTGGCAGAAAAGGCCTGAGAATAAACATTGCCGCGCCTGGCATCGATCAAGGCGACGATTGGAAGCGCGAGATGGTTCGCCGTTACATTCGCTGCGATGGCCTTCAGCGTCGTGATGCCCACCATAGGCAGCCCGAGAGCAAGCTTCAGACCGCGCGCAAAGGCGAGGCCTATTCTTAGGCCGGTAAAGGTCCCTGGGCCGATGGTCGCCGCGATCCGGTCAATTGAGGAGAACGCCATGCCGGAATCTTCCATGACCCCGCGCACCATGGGACCTATCGCTTCGGCTTGGCCCGTTGCCATCGGCTGGAAAGCGGCCGCTAGGACCTTTTGCATTTCCGCGTCGTAAACGGCAGCCGAGCATGCTGCCAGGGCGGTATCAACCGCGAGGATTTTCATTCAACTCTAGGCGGAGCGACAAGGCAGACCTGCACGGAATACGGCCTTAAACGGGGCGTACCTCTTTCACCTCAGGAATGAAATGCCGCAGGAGGTTCTCGATGCCATGTTTCAGGGTAGCAGTCGAGCTCGGGCAGCCGGAGCAGGAACCCTTCATATTCAGGAATACCACACCGTCCTTATAGCCAAAGAAGGTGATATCGCCGCCATCCTGGGCGACGGCCGGCCGAACGCGCGTGTCGAGCAGCTCCTTGATGGTCGAGACTATGTCTTCGTCGCCTTGGTCGAACTCCTCCGCGCCGGGCAATGCAGGCTCGCCGTCCAGAATAATGGGCTCGCCCGAGAGATAGTGCTCCATGATCACGCCCAGAATGGCAGGCTTCAGATGCTGCCAGTCGCCAGTGCTCTTGGTGACAGTGACGAAGTCGCCGCCAAGAAATACACCAGAGACTCCGCCGATGCCGAAGAGTCGCCGGGCAAGCGGGGACTGGCCAGCTTCGTCGGCTGAACGAAACTCGCGCGGGGCACCCTTGGCGACAGGCTGACCGGGCAGAAATTTCAGCGTCGCGGGGTTGGGGGTTGCTTCGGTCTGGATAAACATCGGTCCGTTCTCCTCTGCCCTAGTGATTTAGAACAGTTCCGGTCTATTGCAATGGGATTTCCGCCCTGGGAGTTAGCGCCGTACGAAGCCCAAGATTTTCTTAACTTCCTCGTACACCGGTGCCGCGATGGCTTCTGCTCTGGCCGAGCCCTTCGCCAAGACAGCCTCCACATGCGCCGGATCCGCCAAAAGGCGCTTCATTTCCTCGGCTAAGGGGGCAAGCCTGGCCACGGCCAGATCAACAAGGGCCTGTTTAAAAACGGAGAACTGGCGAGAACCAAAATCCTTAAGCACCGCTTCGCTGGTCGTGTCCAGCAAAGCGGCATAGATGCCGACGAGATTGGCGGCCTCGGGTCTGGAGCGAAGCCCGCTCGCCTCGGCCGGGAGCGGCTCGGGGTCGGTCCTGGCCTTGCGGATCTTCTTGGCAATCAAATCGGCGTCGTCGGTCAGATTGATGCGGGACAGGTCGGAAGGATCGGATTTGGACATTTTTTTCGAGCCATCCTTTAGCGACATGACGCGCGTCGCCGGCCCGGAGATCAGTGGCTCAGGGAGCGGAAAAAATCCGTTCTGATAGCCGGCCTCACGGATGCTATCGGAAAAATCGACATTGAATTTCTGCGCGATGTCGCGGGCAAGCTCTAGATGCTGCTTCTGATCCTCGCCCACGGGCACGTGGGTGGCGCGATAGACGAGGATATCGGCAGCCATGAGATTTGGATAAACATAGAGGCCCACCGAGGCCGCCTCACGGTCCTTGCCGGCCTTTTCCTTGAACTGAGTCATCCGATTGAGCCAGCCCAGCCTCGCCACGCAATTTAGCACCCAGGCAAGCTCGGCATGCTGCGGCACCTGACTCTGGTTGAAAACAATATGCTTGCCGGCATCGATTCCGGCCGCGAGGAACGCGGCGGTGACCTCGCGCGTATTGCGCCGCAGTTCGTGCGGGTCCTGCCAAACGGTAATCGCGTGCAGGTCGACCACGCAGTAAACGCAATCATGGGTATTTTGCATCTCGACGAACCGCCTGATCGCGCCGAGATAGTTTCCGAGGTGGAGATTGCCCGTCGGCTGAACGCCCGAAAATACCCGCGGACGAATGGAAGTCATCGAACCATCCCTGTTGTGGCGAGGCTGTATGCCCGCAAAATCATTTGGAGCCAAGGCCCGGTCGCTCGCGGCGAAACATGGCGCGAAGCTCGCCCAACCTCATGGCGCCCGAGACTTGTGAGACGGCGAAATACGTAATGGACCCGGCTGCTATCAAGCCCAGGAGCGACAGGATGCGCAGGTGCTGGGGAGCGGTCTCAAGGAAATTCTCCGCCGTCAGATGCAGGCCGACCCAGAGGACGATCACCATGCAAACGCAGGTCACAGCCATTCGGGGCAATCTTCGGCGAAGCTCCTCATCAAGAGCGAAATCGCCTCGGCGCATAAGCGTTGAGGTGAGAAGCGATGCGTTGACCCAGGCGGCGATTGCTGTGGCAGCGGCAATGCCAGCATGCTGCCAGAGCTTAGAAAGCGTAAGGGCGGCGATTATGTTTACCGCGACGCTGATGATAGCGAACCGCATTGGGGTGGCGGTATCCTCGCGCGCGAAAAATCCCGGGGCGAAAACTTTGATCAGGACAAACGCCGGCAGCCCCGCCGCGAACGCAGTGAGCGCCGAGGCAGTGGCGATGCTGTCGGATCGCGCGAAGGCACCGTGTTCGAACAGGGCATAAATGACCGGGCCGGAAATCATCATGAGAGCCAAAGCGGCGGGCAGAGTAAAAAACAAAGCGAGCTCCAGAGCCCGATTGTGCCCATGGAGCACGGCCCGGGCCTCGCCAGCACGGAGCTTGCGTGAAAGATCGGGCAGGAGAACGACGCCGATTGCCACGCCTACGACACCCAAAGGCAATTGATATATCCGATCCGCATAATAGAGATAGGAGACCGCGCGATCGAACATCGAGGCAATCTGCGTGGCAGCAAGCAAATTCACTTGAGTGACGCCGCCGGCTATGACTCCCGGACCACTCAGAATGATGAGCCGTTTCACATCAGGATTAAGTCGGGGCATGCGCAGTTTGAGCCGCATGCCGGCGCGGGCCGAGGCGGTCCACACCAAGGCAAGCTGGGCGACACCTGCAATCAGCACGCCGAAGGCAAGCGCATGACCGGTGGCGCGACTGGCGCCCCAACCCAGACCGGTTGCCAGCAGCAGAGTTGCGACCATGATGAAATTCAGCACGATCGGGGCGACCGCGGCTGCGGTGAATCGGTGGAGGCTGTTCAGCACGCCGCTGAGGAGCGCGGTCAGCGACATAAATAGCAGATACGGGAAAGTGATGCGTGTGAGATCTACAGATAGGGCAAACTTAACCGGGTCGGCGGCGAAGCCCCAGGCGATGGCATAGATCACGAGTGGCATGAAAATTATGGCGACAATTTCGAATAGGAGCAGCCAGGTGAAAAGGACCGCCAGCACCTCTTCGGCAAATCGTTCGGCAGACTCGGGGCCTTCAGCCTCGAGGTGCTTGGCAAAGAGCGGCACGAAGGCAGAATTGAATGCGCCCTCGGCGAAAA
>DATFOT010000445.1:0-3444 GCA_035265265.1 Aestuariivirgaceae bacterium
GAAGACTTCGGCATATTATGGAAGTTCAGCGACCTGCAGCGGGGGCAAACCACCGTCAAGCGCTCACGGCGGCTCGTAGTTTCCTGCCTGTCGACGATCGGCAATTACGTCTACGGCTTCTTCTGGTATTTCTATCAGGACGGCACAATCGGGGTGGAGGTGAAGGCGACGGGCATTCCGCTCGTCACCGCCCGCCCGCCGGGCGAGCCGTCCGTCTATGGCGCCCTGGTCGCTCCATGTATCGATGCGCATGTGCATCAGCATGTCTTCTGCTTCCGTTTCGACATGGCGGTCGATGGTGAGCGCAATTGCGTCTCGGAAGTGAATTTCGGTGCAATGCCGGTCGGGGAAGACAACCGGCATGGCAATGCGATCAGGATCACCGAAACTCGGCTCAAGACAGAAAGCGAAGCGCAGCGGAACATCGATCTCGCGTCATCGCGCTATTGGCGCGTCACCAATCCGAGTTCACTCAATGCGTTGGGCGAGCCCGTCGGCTACAAGCTCGTGCCCGGCGCCAATGCGCTGCCGTTTCTCCATCCGGATTCGCCGGTCGGCCGGCGGGCAGGGTTCATGTTCAGGCATTTCTGGGCAAGCCGATATGCGGGGGATGAACTCTATCCGGCAGGCCACTATCCCAACCAGCATGCAGGCGGTGCCGGCTTGCCGCAATGGACGGCGGCCAACCGGTCGCTCGACAACGAGAATGTGGTGGTGTGGTATACCCTGAACTATCACCATCTGCCGCGGCCGGAAGACTGGCCGGTGCAGCCATGCGTTTACGCGGGGTTTCACTGGATGCCGTCGGGGTTCTTCGACGCCAATCCGTCTCTCGACGTACCGGCACCCGAAAGGGCCTGCTGCTGAAGGCTCAGGCGTCTTCCTTCATGTCGAATTTCTGCTTGTCCACCGGCTGTGGCTTGCGCAGAGCCATGCCGTCGAGCGGCTGGCCGCCGAGCGCGACCCGTGCCGCGACGCCGATGTTGTGGATCATGTCCTGGATCTGGTCATCGCCGTGCTGAGGGTGGGTCGCCACCATGATCGTGCGGTTCAGGATCTCGAGGGAAGCTGAGCACATATCCCTGCTGTAGCTCCTCCTGCACGCCGCATTGGCGGGCATGGTGTAAGGGTTCATCGCCGGATGCGCGGCACCTTCACCGCTCAAGATCTGGTCCCATTCGGTATAATTGTGGCGGCCCGTCTTGCCGGCAATCACGCTCGGGAACACCTTGACGAAGCCGGCGGCAAGCTCGGCCGATGGCAGGGTGTACATGACCTGGGTGGCGCAGTCGTCATCGGGGCTGTGAGCGGGGGCGGGCCGTAGACCCAAATTGCTGAGCGAAGCCGTGCCGCGCAGGATCGCCTGCCGTTCGGCCCGCATCGCCGCGACCATGCCGTCGAGCCGGTCGAGCTGAACGTTGAGCATGGCGCCCATCAGCTCGGAGGCCCTGGCGCCGTTACCCGCGAAAGGCTTCTCATCCTCGCGGCCGTTCCAGTAAAAATGACATGGGTCGATGGCGCAGCGGGCGCGCTTGGCGAGATTGTCGTCGTTGACCGCAACACCGCCGCCTTCGCCGGAGGTCATGTTTTTGTAGTAGTTGAAGCTGAACGCGCCGATATGACCGATCGAGCCGAATTTCCGGCCATGATAAGCGCCACCGACGCCCTGACAGGCGTCTTCGATCACAATGAGGTTGCGGCGCTTGGCGATGTCCATGATCCGATCCATGTGACAGGCGGCGCCCCACATGTGCACCGGCACGACCCCGCGCGTGCGGGGACCGATTGCTGCCTCGACGGCCTTGGGATCGATGGTGATGCTTTCATCGATGTCGACGATCACCGGTATGGCACCGACGGCCAGCACCGAGGTTGCGGTGGCCATATAGGTATGCGCCGGGATCAGCACCTCATCGCCAGGCCCCAGTCCAACTGCCGCCATGGCAGCCGCCAGGGCATTGCTGCCGCTGGCGGACAGCGCGAAATGCTTTACCCCCAGGTATTTTGCATAGCGCGCTTCGAAGGTTTCACACTCACGGCCGATGCCATAGCGGAACAGGGCGCCTGAACGTATCACGCGTGCAAGCGCATCGATTTCTTCCTGGCCGGCGATATACATGAGGGGCCTTTCTTCATTATTCACCCGTCGGCTCAAGTCAATCGCGCAAAGCTTTGAGGGTTACAAGGTTTATTTCATCGAGCAGGACGCCTGCGGTGCTGCGGGTTGACAGGGACGAGGGCCACACCTATGGTCCGCCGCGATCGACAGAGGCAGACCTCCGGCACCCGGATAAGACAATGAAAGTTCGCAATTCACTCAAATCGCTCGCCAAGCGGCATCGCGCCAATCGCATGGTGCGCCGCAAGGGCCGCGTCTATATCATCAACAAGGTGAACCCGCGCTACAAGGCTCGCCAGGGCTAGGTTTAAGCGAATCACCTGATTTTGAACGCCGCACGCGACTGCGCAGCGGCGTTCAGCTTTTGCAGAACCCGCGGTTGATCGTAAGATGGCGCATGCGCTGGATACAGATCGTGGCATTGAGCATCGCGGTGGGGCTCGGCCTGGCACAGGAGGCGGCCGGCCAGGCGGCCAAAGAGGGCGTCAATCCGCCTGCCCCCCCGGCGAGCAAGCTCTCGCCCAAAGAACAGCGCAATGAACTTCTCGACCGGCTGTTCGGCCGGCTGCAGACAGCGAAATCCGATGCGGAAGCGAAGGCCGCCGAGCAGGCGATCTGGAGGCTGTGGACGCATTCCGGCAGCGCGACCGACGACATTTTGCTCGAGCAGGCGGTCAAAGCCATGAACTCCCGGCATTACAGCGAAGCCATCCAGATTCTGGATGCGCTGATCGAGCATGCACCGGAATTCGCGGAAGCCTGGAACAAGCGGGCAACGGTGAACTACATCACCGGCAAGCTGGACCGGTCGCTTTCGGATATCGACAAGGTGCTCGAACTCGAGCCGCGACATTTCGGTGCGCTTTCCGGCCTCGGCATGATCCGCCGGGACAGGGGGGATGAGCGCGGCGCGCTCGAGGCTTTTCGCGACGCGCTCGCCATCAATCCGTACATGTCCAGCGTGCGCGATGCGGTGAAACTGCTGGAGAAGGATCTCGAGCAGAAGATATAGCCGCTGGCAGCGGCCCCTTTTCCGTCATGGGTGTTGTCAAGAGGAAATTTTTCCCTCTCCTTTATTTTTTATTGGAAATTAAAGAAAAAACCCAATTTCCGGAAAAACCTGCTGCGGCTCTCTTGGCGGGCAGCCAGAACGCGATCACCACGGCGCTGCGTCGTCACCTTCAGCTCAAAGCCCGAATTCTTCGCGGCCGAGCGAGAGCCGCGGTCGACGATCTGCCCGGCTCCGGCCGGGCTTTGCCTCTGATGATAAGGCACTGTTCGGCTGAAGGCGGGGCTCACGGTTATGAAAAGAAGCTGCTAAGCGG
>DATFOT010000446.1:0-4466 GCA_035265265.1 Aestuariivirgaceae bacterium
AGCCAGCCGGGCGAGGGACCATTGGTCAGGCCGCGAAAATAACGGCCGATGAACATCGGGCACGGCGTGGTGTCGCCACCCGAAAAACGAAGCTCGACCTCGAGAGTCGATCTAAACCCCCCGGTAATTGGTGTCGCGTCCAACGGCTTCAGCATGCCAAGGCCCTTGGCGGCCAGATCGCGGGCGATGCCGCGGACACCCAACGCATCGGGGCGGTTGGGCGTGACCTTGACATAGATCATCGGGTCATCGAGACCGAGCACTTGGGCCGCCGGCGTGCCGATCGGAATATCACCGGCGAGATCGATGATGCCTTCGTGATCGTCGGAGATCATGAGCTCGCGTTCGGAAACCAGCATGCCGCCCGATTCGACGCCGCGGATATTGCCTTTCTCGAGACGGATGCCAGTGCCGGGAATATCGGTGCCGGGGTGCGCGAAGATTCCGGTCATCCCGGTGCGTGCATTGGGCGCACCGCAGACAACCTGAACTTCGCCCCGATCGGTCTCCACGAGACAAACCCTCAGACGGTCGGCATTGGGGTGCTTGTCGGCCTTTTTCACGCGCGCGACGGTGAATGGGGCGAGTGCTGCCGCGCGATCGATCACTTCCTCGACTTCAAGGCCGACCCCGAGCAACGCCTCGATAAGGGTGCCGAGATCTGTATCGGTATCGAGATGCTCCTTCAGCCAGGAAAGCGTGAATTTCATGACAAGCCCCCGGCGAGGGTCGGCACGTCGGTGAAGGAGAAACCATAGTGGCGCAGCCAGCGGAGATCGGCCTCGAAGAAAGCGCGGAGATCGGGGATGCCGTATTTCAACATGGCAATGCGATCGAGGCCCATGCCGAATGCCCAGCCCTGATAACGATCAGGATCGAGACCGCCGGCCTTGAGAACATTGGGGTGAACCATGCCGGAGCCCAAGATCTCCAGCCAGTCGCTGCCGGCACCGATCTTCACCTGGCCGGCTTCCCAGGAACAATTGATATCGACCTCCATCGAGGGTTCGGTGAAAGGAAAATGCGAGGCGCGAAACCGCATCTTCACGTCGTCGAGCTCGAAGAAGGCCTTGCAGAATTCAGTCAGGACCCATTTGAGCTGGCCGAGATTGGTCTGTTCGTCGACCATCAGCCCCTCGATCTGGTGAAACATCGGCGTGTGCGTCTGGTCGCTGTCACAGCGAAAGGTGCGGCCGGGCGCGATAATGCGAATGGGTGGCGTCGAGGAGCGCATGGTGCGGATCTGCACGGGGCTGGTGTGGGTACGGAGCAACATGCGCGAACCGTCGGGCTTTTCATTGAAATAGAAGGTGTCGTGCTCCTGGCGCGCGGGGTGTTCGGGGGGCATGTTGAGCGCGCCGAAATTATAGAAATCATCCTCGATGTGGGGGCCCTCGGCAACGGCGAAGCCGAGATCGCCCCAAATCTGAACGACTTCCTCCCAGACATGGCTCACGGGATGGATGGTGCCGCTCATCACGGGACGAGCGGGAAGCGTGACGTCGGCGCTCTCGTTCGCGAGCCGCCGTTCGAGCACGGCGTCGGCCAAGGCACGCCGTTTCTCGGCAATGGCCGCAGCGACCTTGTCCTTCAGCGCATTGAGGGCCGCGCCAGCCTCTCTGCGCTCATCGGGATCCATGCCGCTCAAGGTTTTCATGCGCTCGGAAATCGAGCCCTTCTTGCCGAGTGCGGTGACGCGCAGCTCTTCGAGGGATGTCTCGTCGGCAATCGCAGCGACGGCGCGGAGAAGCTCCGCCTCGAGGCCGTGAGTGATCGGATGCATGGACTACCTCACAAAAGCTCAGCGCTTCGGATGAGCGAGGCACGCTCCCGAAAGGTCGCTTCGCGAAAACATGCGCTAGAGAGCGGCTTTCGCCTTCTCCACCAGGCTTGCGAAGGCCTGGGGCTCGCGCACGGCAAGGTCGGCCAGAATTTTCCGATCGACCGCGACGCCGGCTTTGCCGAGCCCATCGATAAATCGACCATAGGTCAAGCCCAGCTCGCGCGTGGCCGCGTTGATGCGCTGAATCCACAGAGAGCGGAAATTGCGCTTCTTGCGACGCCGGTCGCGGTAGGCATATTGACCGGCCTTCTCCACCGCCTGGACCGCAGCGCGATAGACGTTCTTGCGGCGGCCGTAATAGCCCTTGGCAGCCTTGAGGGTCTTCTTGTGGCGGGCACGCGCGGTTACGCCACGTTTCACTCTCGACATGGGTTCACTCCTTCAAGGGCTCAACGGGCAAAAGGCATATGAATCTTCACCAGGCGCTCATCGCCCGATGCGAGAATCGTCGTGCCCCGCTGATTGCGGATCTGCTTGTTGGAGCGCTTGATCATGCCGTGGCGCTTGCCCGCCTGGGCGGAGCGAACCCTGCCGCTGGCGGTCATTTTGAAGCGCTTCTTGCAGGAGGATTTGTTCTTCATCTTGGGCATTTTGCCTGTTCCTTCAATTGATCGATGTCGTCTTGGTCGAAGCCAAGCATTAAGAGCCGCCACGGCATGCCCTGCCGGGCGGCTCAAAGTGCGCGGGTTATAGGCCGCAGAATTGGGAAATGCAAGTTCGCCGCGGCTAGCAGCGACGAGGCTACTTCGGAGCGAGCACCATCACGACCTGGCGTCCTTCGAAGCGCGGCTCGGATTCAACCTTGGCGATCTCGGCGGTGTCGGCCTTGACCTGCTGAAGAAGCTGGAAACCGATTTCCTGGTGCGCCATTTCGCGGCCACGGAAGCGCAGGGTGACCTTGACCTTATCGCCCTCCTCGAAGAATCGCTGGATCGACTTCATCTTCACACCATAATCATGGCTGTCGATGTTCGGCCGGATCTTTATTTCCTTGATTTCAATGGTTTTCTGCTTTTTGCGCGCCTCGTTGGCCTTTTTCTGCGCCTGGTATTTGTATTTGCCATAGTCGAGGATCTTGCAAACGGGCGGCTGGGTGCCAGGCGATATCTCGACCAGGTCGAGGCCTGCCTGTTCGGCCAGCGTCAGGGCCTGGGAAGGGCTCATGATGCCGACCTTTTCACCTTTTTCATTGATCAGAAGTATTTCGCGGGAATCTATCCTATCGTTCACACGCGGCCCGTCATCACGGGGACGCTGTTCCTTGACAAATGGTTTGCGGTTTATGTTCAATTCTCCTTTGTTCGGCAGCAGGTCCGAAGAGCACCACAGTCTGCCAATTTCATTGATGCCCCCTTATACATCGTGAAGTTAGGATGAAGTCAAGCGTGGAGGGTTGTGGCACGACGCATGAGGGTTTTTGCGTTGCCAGTGCAGCATTCCAGTCGTGACGAGTCGGTGACGTGAGGCATGGCAGGCGAGGTGGAATTTACCGAAAAGCGAAGTGGCATCGCGCTGGCCTGCCGCCATGAGAACGCGGAGGCCGCGGCGACCGGCGTGCTGTGGCTCGGCGGCCTCATGTCGGATATGACCGGAGCCAAGGCGGAGGCGGTGGCGGCGGCGGCGCGAAAGGCGGGCCGGGCGTGTTTAAGGTTCGATTATTCCGGCCACGGCCTATCCGAAGGCCTCTTCACCGAACGAACAGTCAGCGACTGGCTGGCGGAGGCGCAGCATGCGTTCGAGCAGATCGCCCGGAGGCCAATGATCATCGCCGGATCGAGCATGGGCGGCTATCTGGCGCTGCTGTTGGTCCGCCGGCTTGCCGCCGAGCGAAGCCGCCATCTCGAGCGCATAGGCGGCCTCATGCTGCTCGCACCCGCCGTCGACATGACGGAGGCGCTGCTGTGGGCGAGTTTGGATGAAGAGGCTCGCCGAGCGATCGAAACGCAGGGTGAATGGCTCATGCCGTCCCGCTATGGCGATGGCTATAGAATCACGAGAAAGCTCATCGAAGACGGGCGGCACCATCTGATCCTGCACGAACGCACGAAAATCGATGTTCCGGTGCGCATCCTGCAGGGCGAGGCCGACCCGGACGTTCCATGGAGGCATTCACTGAAGGCTTATGAGCACCTTGAAGGCGATGACATTACCTTCACGCTGATCAAGGGCGGCGACCACAGGCTATCCTCGCCGCGCCACCTAGAGATGATCGTCGAAACAATCCAGGCGCTCTGGCTCAGAGCGTCGCCTTCAGAGCGGCAAGGCCCTCGCGGTATGTCGGATAGAGAAGCCGATAACCAAGCTCTTCCTTGATTCGCCGGTTGCAGACGCGTTTTGAGTCCTCATAAAAGCTCAGCGCCATGGGGCTCAGTCCCGCCAGGGCGATATCGACCTGCGGAGGCGGCGGGGCCGACATGAGCTCCGCGGCAAAGGCCACGACATTCTCGGGGGGCGCGGGCTCGTTATCGCACAGGTTATAGATGCGTCCCGGGCGAGGCATTGCCATCGAGGCCTCCAGCACGCCGGCAATATCCTCGACGTGGATGCGACTGAAGACCTGTCCGGGCTTGACAATGGCCCGAGCGGTACCGGCGCGAATGGAGAGGAGCTGGTTGCGACCCGG
>DATFOT010000447.1:0-8024 GCA_035265265.1 Aestuariivirgaceae bacterium
CAGCAGAAAGTCGAAGCCCGCAACTTCGATATCCGCAAGAACCTGCTCAAATTCGACAATGTCATGAACGATCAGCGCAAGGTGATCTTCGAGCAGCGTATCGAAATCATGCGCGGCGAGGAAGTTTCCGCCACCATCGACGACATGCGCAACGAGGTGATCAACGGCCTCGTCACCAAGCACATCCCGGAAACCGCTTATGCCGAGCAATGGGACACGGTAAACCTTCGCAGCCGCTTGAACGAGGTGACGGGCCTCGATCTGCCGGTCGACGAATGGGCGAAGGAAGAGGGCATCGCGGATGAGGAAATTCGTGAGCGCGTGCTTAAGGCCTCCAATGAGCGCTACGAGGCCAAGCGCGCCAAATATACGCCCGATATCATGGTCCAGGTCGAAAAGGCCGTGCTGCTGCAGACGCTCGATCATCTGTGGCGTGAGCATCTGGTGACGCTGGACCATTTGCGCCAGGTCATCGGTCTGCGCGGTTACGGACAGCGCGATCCGCTCAATGAATACAAGACCGAAGGCTTCAACCTCTTCGAGCATATGATCGAGCGTATGCGCGAGATGGTGACGGGGCAGCTCATGCGCGTCGAAATCGCCGAGCGTCCGCCTGTCGACTTGCCGGAGGAAGACGACCTTCCCGAAATGGTCGGCAGCCATTTCGACCCATTTACCGGCGAGGATGAATTGGCCCTGCCGGAGTTCGGTTCAGGCGACACGGCACTGGCCGTCAGGACGCGCAAACCGAAGGACCGGGTCGATCCGGCCAACCCGGCGACCTGGGGCAAGGTAGGCAGGAACGAGACCTGCCCCTGCGGCTCCGGCAAGAAATACAAACACTGCCACGGCGCTTATGTGTGACCAACCCGTCATGCGCGCCACATTCAACTCACACATACTCGACGACGCCGTCCATGCCTGCTTGGAAATGATATAGGTGATGGCAGTGAAACGGCCAGCGGCCGGAATTGTCGGCGTCGAAGGCGATCGTCACTTCGCCCTTTGCCGGAACGAGCACGGTATCGCGCATCGCCCCTGCAAAACGCGTGCCGCCGATCGCGACGATCTGAAAATGATGGCCATGCAGATGCATGGGATGGCTCATGCCGGTCTGGTTGCGCAGAGTCCATTCGACCCGCTCGCCTAGCCTCACCCGCGCGATCACTGCCGAATGATCGGAGTTCCCGTTGATGTTCCAGGCATAGTCCGCCTCCCCGCCCCCGAGATCGAAGGTTTCAACCCGTTCAGGCATTCTTTCCACAAGGCCCCTCTGCGCTTTCAGCCTTGCTTCCACCGCGACATCAGTAACCGCTGCCATGGGCTCTCCATCCCTCATGAAGATCGGAATCGCTGCGCCTGCTGTTGCCAGAACGATGCCGGTTCGCTGGCTCGTTCCCTCCGGCCGCGCCAAGATCGGATAGGCACCGTGGCCCGTCGGCAGCGTAAGACGGATGTCGGCGCGCTGCGCCACGGCCAAGCCGAAACTCCGTGTCCTGATCGCTTCGACGGCATTGCCGTCGATGGCGATGAGCTCGGCCTCGAGCGCCCCGAGATCGACCATCATGTTGCTCGCGGCCGAGGCGTTGATCACCCTCAGCCGCAGGCGTCCTGAAGGTTCGACCCGCAGGATCTCCGGATCGTCCAGCGTGCGGTCGTTGGCCAGATAAGCGTCGAAGGCAACGTCGTTCAAAGCCTGGGCGCCATGGTCGTCATGGGCGGCATGGGCGGCGTGGGCCCCCCTCCCGGCTTTCAGCTCCTCTAAAATCTCTTCCGCGTCGCGGAAGGTGAAATCATGCAGCATGAGCACATGCTCCTGCTCATCGAGGGCAAAATCCTCGAGTGATCGCACGATCAATGGAGCGGCAAGGAGCTTCTGCGCCTGCAACCCGATATGAGAATGCATCCAATATGTTCCGCCGCGGCCATTGACGAAATCATACTCAAAAGACGATCCGTGCTTAATGATCCCTTGCGACAGATGCGAGCCGTCCAGCGCGCTGGGCGGCGTCAGCCCGTGCCAGTGAACGATAGTTCCTTCCGGCTGATCGTTCTCCAGCCGAACGCTGAAGCGCCCGCCGGCCACGAGATTAAGCTTGTCGGCACCTTCGATGGCAAAGACTTCGGCCGGCTTTTTCAGCACGTGCAGCGTTCTCTTTGTCACTCTGAGTGTCCTGAAGCTGCTCTGCGCCAGGCTGGGCATGGCGTTCATTGCCAAAGCGGCTCCGGCCAGAAGCTGCCGCCGGTTCAGCAACGGCCGGCATTTACCAGATTGCATAGGAGGTGGTCCGTTTCCGCTGAGCTTTTCAATGCCATACATCGCAGATTTACGATTCATGCACGATTATTATGCAACTTTCCTGAGCGAGTATGATGCAACTTTCTCAGGCTAGAAACTGCAGCACCCCGGCAATATGGGACATGAGCTTTAAATCTATTCTTGCCAAATTCCGGGACTGCATAAAATCGAATGGCGGAGTCACCGCCGTCGAATATGGCCTCATTGCCGCAGCAACGGCCTTTGCCACTGCGTTGGGAATGGCCATCCTGGGGCCTACGGTGGCCGGACTATATCAGATGGTGGTGGAAGCCTTCTAGCATCGCGCTTGCTCGCGTTAGTTCTGCAAGCCCGAGATGAGGCGCGGCGCCAGCGGATCCTTCGCGCCTGCGGTTTTGAACGCGTCCGGAACCGCAGCTCCGTCGGCGAAAAATACATAGCGCTTATTCTCGACGCCGGCGATCGGCGGCTTTTTCGTCTTCTCGAAAAGCTTGTAGCCCTCGCGGAGATTTTGCCAGAACGCTTCCCATTTGTGCCCTTTGCGAAACGCCATGGCCTCGTCCGTCATCCGGAACGGAAACGCATGGATCGGAAATTCCTTCTGGCCTTGTGCGAACGCCTCGCGGGCGAGAATATAGAGCTCCTGGATCGCCTCATCGGTAATCGCATAGCAGCCTGCTGACAGGCATCCGCCGTGAACCATCAGAAACGATCCGGTGTAATCATGCGCCACGTCATAGGCGTTGGGGTACCCGATGTTGAACGACAGGTAATATTTCGAATTGGGATTCATCTGCTGCGCGGTCACGATATAGAAACCCTCCGGTGCCTGCTTGTCGCCCTCGCGCACTTTTGGTCCCACATCGCCCGACCAATTGCAGATCGGGTAGGTTCTGAACAGCGCATACTCCCCTGTCGCGCGTTGCACCCACACTTCCATTTCTGCTTCGAGCTTGAAGGTGCGGATGAACAGCGGCGCTCCAAGCGAAAGGCCCTTTTGCCGAAGCTCGGCCTTGGTCTCGTCGGGCAGCGGTGCATAGGCCTTCGATGGGCTGAACAGGCAGCCGGCCAGCAGCATCAGAAGACCCGATGCGATGACCAACCGTCTTGTGAGCATTGGCGCGCGCTGCAAGCTGGAGTCCCCAATCCCATGGAATGGCACGAATATGCGCCGATCGGATGCAAAGCCCACATGCAGGCCAATCACGGCGGCTTTTGGGCAACTTAGAGATTCTTGCCGATTGCCATGAATTTCTCCCGCCGGTGTTGCTTCAACTCCTGGGGTCCCATGTTCGCGAGGCTTTGCAGCGATCTGGCGAGCGCTTCACCCGTTGCTGCGATTGCGTTTTCGCGCGCCCGGTGTGCCCCGCCGACGGGCTCGGCCACGATCTCGTCTATTACCTCGAATTTCTTGAGATCCTGCGCGGTGATTTTCATGGCAGTCGCGGCATCTTTTGCCCTCTGGCTGTCGCGCCACAGGATGGATGCCGCCCCCTCGGGTGAAATCACACTGTAAATGGCATGCTCCAGCATCAGCACTTTGTTAGCGGTCGCCAGCGCCACCGCACCTCCGGAGCCGCCCTCGCCGATGATCACCGATACCATAGGCACGCCGACGGCGAGGCAGCAGCTTGTCGAGCGCGCTATGGCTTCTGCCTGCCCACGCTCCTCCGCACCGATGCCCGGATAGGCTCCCGGCGTATCGATGAATGTGATGATCGGCAGTTGAAAGCGATCTGCCATCTCCATCAGCCTAACCGCTTTGCGGTAGCCCTCCGGCCGCGCCATTCCGAAATTATGTTTGATGCGTGATTGGGTGTCGAAGCCCTTTTCCTGTCCGAGCACCATCACGGGCTCACCATGGAAACGCGCCGGTCCGCCGATGATCGCGTGATCGTCGCCGAAATTCCGATCACCCGACAAGGCGGTGAAATCGGTGAACAGCCCCTGCACGTAATCTTCGCTGTGCGGCCTGTCGGGGTGGCGCGCCACCTGCGCTTTCTGCCAGGGCGTCAGCCCCGCATACAGATCGGCAAGGCTTTTCGCCGCCTTCCTCTCGAGCTGGCGAACTTCATCCGAAATGGACATCGCCTGGTCCTGCGCCGCCAATGCCCTGAGCTCGGCGATCTTGCCTTCGAATTCGGCAACGCTTGTTTCAAAGTCGAGATATGTCGGCATTATTGGCGCTTAAGCCCGTCGAAGGTGGTTTTCTCGCGGAAAGTGGCTGTCGCTCAAGCGTCTGTCAACTGCGAGCTTGGCCGGGGCCCTGCGGCGGTTTGCCGAGCGGATGATGGGTTTCCACGATCTTTCTCAAGCGCTCGGCCAGAACATGCGTGTAGATTTGCGTCGTGGAAATGTCGGCATGGCCCAGCATCTGCTGGACCGCCCTCAGATCGGCGCCCCCCGCGAGCAGATGGCTGGCAAAGGCGTGCCGCAGCACATGCGGTGATATCTTGGACGGCGCAAGCCCCGCCTCGGCGGCCAGCGTTTTGAGCTCCTGCCCCAGATGCTGTCGCGTCAGATGCCCGGCGCCGCCGCGTGAAGCGAAGAGATGGCTGCTGTCCTTCTCGCCCCATTGTTGCCGCCGCAGCGCGAGGAAGCTTTTGAGCGCTGTCCGCGCCGGATCATAGAGCGGCACCAGTCTTTCGCGGCCGCCTTTGCCCTTGATCAGCAGTACCCGTTCATCGCTGGTTGCAGCGCTCACCGGCAATGCCAGAAGCTCCGAAACGCGCAGGCCCGTCGCATAGAGGACCTCGACGAGGCAATAGAGCCGCGCTGTTTTCAGAGCCTTGCTTCCCCTTCCCGTTTCTGCCGCTTTTTTCGCGGTCCCTATCAGCCGGTCGACTTCATCCACGCTCATGATCTTCGGTAGTGGCCGGCCGAGCTTCGGCCCCTCGATGATCGTGGCGGGATTTTCTTTGGAGAGGCCCTCGCCGAGCAGGAATCGGTGATACTGCTTGACGGCTGAAAGCTTTCGCGCAGCCGAAGTCTTGGCAAGCTGCCGATTTGTGAGATAGGCAAGGAAGGCGCGAACGTCATCGGCCTGCGCCTGTCCGATGCGGCGGCCGCGGTTGCCGAGGAATTTGCGATAATCCGTCAGGTCGCGGCCATAGGCCTCGAGCGTATGACGCGAGGCCCCGCGCTCTGCGCTCATCATCTCCAGGAATTGCTCGATCAGCCGGAGATCGGGATCCCTCCCTGACGCCTCCTTATTTGAGCCGGTCACTGGGAAGCTCTTTGACGATGTCGTTCTGTTCCGGCGGATAGGTCGAAAGTGCCCACAGGCCACCATAGATCGCCGCGCCCACAAGCGCCAGTATGACCAGCAATCTTAGACTCTCCGGCAATTCCTTAACCCTGATTCCGCATCGCTCCCGCATCAAAACTCTTTGCGGGCCATGGCCTCAAGCTTTACATACAACGCCTTGGTAGTGACGAACAACAATGCCGCGCCGTTCTATCGCAAAAGAAGTGGAAACTGTGAAGCAGTTGCTGGATGGCCGGTCCATCGTCTTGGTGGGTCTCATGGGAGCCGGCAAGTCGACGATTGGCCGGAGGCTTGCCCAGAAGCTCGACCTGGCCTTTGTCGATGCCGATGCCGAAATCGAGCAGGCCGCAGGCAAGAGCGTGCCGGACATCTTCCGTGATCATGGCGAAGCCTCATTCCGCGAAGGTGAGCGCCGGGTCATCGCCAGGCTTCTCGAATCGGGCCCCCAGGTGCTGGCCACGGGCGGCGGCGCCTTCATGAACGAGGAGACCCGGAACGAAATCTCCAGGCGCGGGATTGCCGTTTGGCTCAAGGCCGACATCGAGCTTCTCATGAAGCGGGTGCGCCGGCGTGACAACCGTCCCCTGCTCAAAGCCGACAACCCCGAAGAAGTCATGCAGACGCTCATCGAGCAGCGTTATCCTGTCTATGGTCGAGCCGATATCATCGTCGAGAGCCGTGATGTTCCTCACAGCTCCATTGTCTCCGATGTGATTCGCGCCTTGGCAGCTTACCAGCGTGCCCGGAAAGCCGCGGAAAGAATCGCATGACCGACAACGAAAAAACTGTTCATGTGGAGCTCAGCCGTCGTAGCTATGACATTCTCATCGGCTCAGAGACTTTGTCGCAGATGGGCAAGGTTCTCGCGCCCAGGCTTGCACGCCCTCGCTTTGTCGTCGTCACCGACGACAATGTCGCTTCTCTGCACCTCGGCAAGCTCATCGCTTCCCTGACCGAAGCCGGCATTTCTGCGCGCTCCATCGTGTTGCCGCCGGGCGAAGCCGCCAAGAGCTTTTCCCGGCTTGCCGAGCTCTGCGACCGGCTGCTGGCGGAAGGCGTCGAGCGCAACGACATGATCGCGGCATTTGGCGGTGGTGTCATCGGCGATCTCACCGGCTTTGCCGCTGCAATCTTGCGCCGCGGCATCGCCTATGCGCAGCTCCCGACCACCCTCCTCGCCCAGGTCGACAGCGCCGTCGGCGGCAAGACCGGGATCAACACGAAGCTCGGCAAGAACCTGATCGGCGCTTTTCACCAGCCCGCTCTCGTCATCGCCGATACCGGACTGTTGCGCACTCTGCCCGAGCGCGAATTCCGTGCGGGCTACGCCGAGGTGGTGAAATACGGGCTGCTCGGCGATCGTGAATTTTATGACTGGCTCGACGGCAATGCCGAAGCTCTCCGCAAAGGCGATCAACCGGCCCTCCGCCACGCCGTCTCTGTCTGCTGCGCAACCAAGGCCCGCATAGTGGCTGCCGATGAGACGGAAAGCGGCGAACGCGCCCTGCTCAATCTCGGCCACACTTTTGGCCACGCCCTCGAAGCCGCGGCCGGCTATTCCTCTCGACTGCTGCACGGCGAAGCTGTCGCCATCGGCATGACAATGGCCTTCCGCTTCTCCGCCGCCTTGGGCTTGTGTCCGGCAGCCGATGCCGACCGGGTGGCTCGCCACCTCGAGCGGTCGGGGCTGCCCGTCTCGCCCCGGCAGATTGCCGGCGGCACGTCCTCGGCCAAGGAATTGCTGGATCGCATGCGTCAGGACAAGAAGACCCGCAGCGGCAGGCTCACCTTCATCCTGGTCAGGGGCATCGGCCGTGCCTTCATTGCGCCGGATGTAGACGAGAAGCGCCTGCTCTCCTTCCTTGCTTCGGAACTCGATTGACGATGACCAGGGATATCCTTTTCCACGCCGCCATCATCGTCTGTCTGCTCGTCGTCTCTGCGTTCTTTTCCGGTTCCGAGACCTCGCTCACCGCCACTTCGCGCGCCCGCATGCACGAACTCGAGCGGCGCGGCAACTGGCGTGCCGGCATCGTCCAGCAGCTGACCTCCATGCGGGAGCGGCTGATCGGCACAGTGCTTCTGGGCAACAATGTTGTGAACATCGCAGCCTCGGCCCTGGCCACGAGCGTGCTCTTGAAGATATTCGGTGACGCCGGCGTTCTCTACGCGACCATCGGCATGACCCTGCTGGTGTTGATCTTCGGCGAGGTGCTGCCGAAGACCTATGCCATCATCAACGCCGACCGGGTGGCCCTGCTGGTAGCACCCCTGGTGCGCATCCTTGTTACGGTCTTCGGTCCGATCGTGATGACGGTCGAATATGTGGTCAAGCACACCCTGCGGCTGTTCGGTGCCGACATCAGCAAGGCGAACCAGGTGCTTTCTGCCCACGACGAGCTGCGCGGCGCCATCGCGCTCCATCACCGCGAAGGCAGCGTGGTGAAAAAAGATCGCGACATGCTGGGCGGCATCCTC